>JABHYP010000436.1 GCA_018656855.1 Candidatus Latescibacterota bacterium
AATAAAAAACGGGATGGCAAGCAGTGTGAAAGAGTCGGCGGTGCCGAATATCATCTGTGGCAGAAAATCAAGCGGTACAAGAGAAAAGGTGACTATGGTTATGAGGCTCGAAAGGCCGAGCGCAAGAGCAATGGGAAATTCAAGCACAAGCATGACAATAAAAGTGCCGAATAGTACAGCTCCCGTCTGCCAACCCATCATGTATCCTCTCTTTTGCCTATTGCGCTCATTAAAAGACGGATCATGATAATTACGGAACACACCGGGATGGAAAGGCCTACAATCCACATTGGGAAACCAAGTGCGGCTGTTGTCTGATCTGTTTGCATCTGGAGAATAACCACCCGTAAGCCATAGATGATAAGTACTACCATAAACAGTATCGCTCCGGCCCGGCCGGATACCAACATCCACCTCATTATCCGTTTGGGCACAATCCACAGAAGTCCGGTAATTGAGAGATGCCTTTTTCTGTAAACCGCGGCGGAAACACCGAGAAATGTCGTCCAGACGAAGAAATATCGTACCAGTTCCTCGGTATGTGAAATCGATGTATGAAACACATAACGGCTGACCACCTGGCCCCCAACCATTGCCACCATCACACACATCATGACGGCAATAATCCATTCCTCAATTATCATGTGCTTTTTATTCATTGAAAATTTCCTACATCAATGTTATTGATTTAAATGCTTCTGAACATCAATGCTCACGAATAATGATAACATTTAATCGTATAATAACTGGCCAATAACAGTTACTTAACCGCATCCCTGAAGCGCTCTGTCAAATCTCCCCCCATTTCATCAGCATAGTCTTTGTACACCGGTTCAACAAGGCGCCTGAATTCATCGAGAGATTCAAGAGGAAGTGTTGTAATATCCATTCCTCTCGCCTCGAGAGAATCTGTGAGCGCTGTTTCTCCCAAAGCCACAAGATCGCGCTCGTAACGCATAGCTTCGCGGGCGCATTCGATAAATATTTCCCTTGTCATCGTTGTAAAAGATTCCCATAGCCGCCTGTTTATGCACAGTATTACCGGATCATAAGAATAGTTCCAGATAGTAAGATGTTTCTGAACCTCAAACAATCCCGCCGAGTAAATCACACTGAGAGGATTCTCCTGTCCGTCCATTGTGCCTTGGGCAAGAGCGATTGGGAGTTCGCCGAAATTCATCGACGATGGATCGGCGCCGAGCAGTTTGAAAATATCGATGTACATTTTGATCGCCGGCACCCTGATTTTCATTCCTTTAATATCGTCGGGTGTGCAAAGAGCATTTCTCGAATTTGTAATCTGCCTGAAACCGTTTACTCCATAAGCAAGGCCAACAAGCTCTTTTCGAGGAAGCATATCGAGCAATTCATGTCCCAGAGAACCCTCAAGAATTCTGTCCGCTTCATCATAATCATCGAAAAGCCAAGGCAGGCTAAGCACGCTCATTTGCGGTTCGATCAATGAGAGCAATATCGAGGATTCCATCGACATGTCTATCACACCGGACTGAACCATCTCAAGTTCGGTTCGCTGTACTCCTCCGGCAAGCTGAGCATGAGGAAATATCTTTATACGGTACCGCCCGCTCGTACGTTCCTCAATTAGTTGTTTGAACCTGGCAACACCGCGGTACCAGTCGGAGTTTTCTCCGAGGATCAGGCTCACTTTGAGTTCCTGAGGCCCTTCGCTCTGCCCGCTGCACGACAACACAATCGATGCTATGGCAAGTAATGCTGTGATTTTAATTAAATTCAATAAAATATGCCTGTTGTCGTTAAAAGAATAACTTTGCTTGTCTCACACGTTTCAATATCATTCGGTTTCGGTGAATTCGATATTACGCATTACCACTGAGGCTGCGAGAAACATTTCATACTGTTTATTCATATTAAAATTATTGGGGATTTTATCCGCCGACATATTAATCGAATAAGCGTTTAGGGGAAAAGTTCCCGTATTAGGAAGTTTTTCACCTGGAATTGTTAAAGAAAGTAAGCTGTTTGGTTTTTCCGTCTCATATCCAACTGCAAAAGCCTCCTGATCAATCAGGGTTATTGCTATGTACTGGGGGTCTCCCGGGAAACCCACTTCTACATACAGACTGTCGCCCGCATGAACGGACACACCTTCTTCCGGTTTTACAATCACAGGATCTTCAGGTATGGCCAGATCACTTACCACCGAGTCTCCCAGGGCATATACGGCTATTCTGAGTGACTGTTCGGTTGTGAGCGTTTCAATACTTAGCGGAGCAGCATTGGAGTGAATACCGCCGTTGTTTGCTAATTCAACCCCATTAACATAGACTGTCGCTTCCTCATAGGGTTCTATTTCGTTAAACGTACCGAATTGAGCCAGACCGAATCCCTGCTCTCTGAAGATGAAAACTCCACCACCCATGGTAAGCTGGTTGATGTTATTGATTTCTCCAATTTTTGGATCATCTTTGTCGCTGTCACCCACAAGGCATCCGCCTGTAAAGAGTGCGATAATACAAAATGATAGAAACAACTTTTTGATACTCATGGTATCCTCCTTTGCTCCATGTTATTTGTAAAATTTAGGTAATGAAATTATGACTCATCCCGATAATGAATACCTGTAGGGCTCCAACTTGATCTCTGGAAATTGACACCTATGATAAGTTTCCTGGTCGTTTCATGGTGATAATCCAGTGCGCGAATTAAGCAGATAAGTTTCAAATATAATGATTTTCTCACAAAATAGCACTTTTTCGATTAATATGACCGGTATAATTTTTATAATAACACACTGGAAAACATAATTATTAGTACAAAATTAAACTGTCACAACATTTTTTTCTATGCTTTTGCTCAATTTCGTAAATTTTTTATTTGTATATTTATTTTAATTGATTTATCTATATTATGCTATCATTCATTTTTTCCGCTTTTTTACTGATGATAATTAATCGAGATATAAACGTAATTGTTTATGCACCACAATGTTTAAAGGGGGGGTACCATGAGACGTCTGGCAGTGATTATGACATGCGGCGCCATATTGTTTGGTTCACACGCGTTTGCCCAGGAAAATGTATCGCAAAAAATGACGATACAGGCCGGGTACGGCACAGTTACTATGGGAGGCGTTCAGTGGCAGCGGTTTTCTTTCCGCCCGGACATACCTATCGGAAATTTTGGTGTAGGTCTGGATATTGAATTGTTCATTGACAATGAGGGGAAAATATCCGATGAGGGCTGGAATTTCTCCAACAAAAATCAGGTATGGGACTCAATACTCCGTAAAATTTATTACGTTCGCTACGGAAAGCCTTTTGACAGATTTTATGCCCGGGCCGGAGCGCTTGATAATGTAACTCTCGGCTACGGACTCATCATGGACGGATACCGCAATACCCTGAATTACCCTGCCGACAAGAAACTCGGTGTCGACATAGCGCTTAGAGATATCGGAACATTCGGAATTGACTTTCACGCCGACTTCCAGAGAGGTCCGGCCAGCGAAGTTGACTGTTGCCAGAGAAGTGACCGACTCACCGATTCGAACGGGTCGTTTGAAGACAACCTGATCGACGCTCTGTGTGACTACGTAATTGCCGCTGCATCGAGAGACACAGGCGTAAGCGACTTCG
>JABHYP010000037.1 GCA_018656855.1 Candidatus Latescibacterota bacterium
CTTTATGCTCAGTTTCTTATCATCTTTTAGATTAATTACGGCACTTTTAATGTTTGGACTTCCAATTTCATAAATATCTGAACCCGGATTAACAGGGTAAAACCCTAGAGCGCTAAAAATATACCAAGCACTCATTTGTCCAGCATCATCGTTGCCACAGAGTCCATCCTCTGCACTGCCATACATAGTATCAAGTATTAGTCTAACCCTTTCTTGGGTTTTCCATGTTTGATCAGTATAGTTATATAGATATGGTATATGATGCCCCGGTTCATTTCCGTGTACATAATTGCCAATTATTCCGTCTCTTGTGATGTCTTCATTTTTATTTATGTATTCATCTGATATTTCAGTTGTGAAAATACTATCCAGTAGCATTGAGAATTCTTTTTTTCCTCCCATCATATTTACCATGCTATCAATTTGGTGGGGTACATATAGTCCGTAATTCCATGCATTTCCTTCAATGAATCCTTGTCCATGAGTATCCATGGGGTCGAAATTTTCTCGCCAGGTTCCGTTTGCCAAACGCGGTCTCATATAACCACTAATAGAATCAAAAATATTTTTATAATTTTCGGATCTTTCTTGGTAATTATCATATTCAGATACAGCATTTGCTTCTTTTGCCAATTGTGATATACACCAATCGTTATATGAATATTCCAATGTTTTTGAAACAGAATAGTGATCTTCATCTTCCGGAACATATCCATGTTTCATATAACTTTCTAATCCATCATAATATGGAACTGTTGAGGTGTTAATTGCAGCTGTCAAAGCATGATTAATATCAGCATCGGTTACGCCTTTTGTAAAAGCATCTGAAATTACACTAACGGAATGGTAGCCTACCATACACCAGTTTTCATTTGAATAATGGCTCCATATTGGCAGCATATTATGGACACTCTGATCATAATGTGCCAACATAGATTTTACCATATCATTGTTTCTATCTGGTTGAATCAAATTAAAAAGAGGGTGAAGTGCTCTATATGTATCCCATAGAGAAAAAATTGTATAATTTGTAAACCCTTCACTGGTGTGTATATTTTGATCTATCCCAAGATATTCGCCATTTACATCCTCATATACTATCGGACTTAGCATTGTATGATAAAGAGCTGTATAGAATGTAGTTAGCTGATCTTGAGAATATGTTTCAACAATAATCTTGGAAAGCTCATCAGTCCACTTTTTTTGTGTTTGGGTTTTTACCCCGTTAAAATCCCAATGAGGAACTTCCGTAACCATATTGTCTAATGCACCCATGGTACTAACTGAGGATAAGGCAAACTTTATCATCAAGCTTTGTTCAGATGATACATTAAAGTTAAAGAAAGCTCTAATATCCTTACCTGCCATTTCAGGAAAGTTATTTTCTTCATCAAACTTTCTATAAAATCCATTGTATTCTGTTTTGTCATATTTTTCATGTCCGTAAGATATAAATGGTTCTGAGAAAGTCATTGCAAAATATACTTTTCTAGTTCTAGCCCAACCCGTTGTTTGTCTGTACCCTGTGATTAATGTATCATTTTCTACTCTAATAAATGTCCATACATTTTTTGATTCATGATTGTATATATTGGATACTAAGTCGAAGATTATATGCGCAGTATCACCTTTTGCAAATGAATATTTGTGAAAACCAACTCGCTCGGTTGCAGTTAGCTCAGCCTTTATGTCGTAATCTTCCAGCAGCACGCTATAATATCCTGGCTGAGCCTGCTCTGTCTCATGAGAAAATTTTGAATAGAATCCGGGCACATTATTTTTATTATTACCCGGGTCAAGTGTCAGCGGACCTGTGGTTGGCATGATCATAAAATCACCAAGGTCGGAATGACCTGTTCCACTAAAATGAGTATGGCCAAAACCATATATTGTTGAATCTGAATATTGATAGCCTGAACAATACTTGTAGACCTCAGTATTGTATTCTCCATCTATGAACATGGGTTCTTGTTTTGTCTCAGGGCTTAGTTGTATCATTCCAAATGGAGCGGTTGCTCCAGGATATGTATGGCCCATATTTTTAGTTCCGATGAATGGGTTAACATATTCAATGGGATTATCGCCAGTGGAAATTTGGCCATATGATAACTTGTAAGTAAAAAATAACAGCGTAATCGCACATAATAGGAGTACAGCTTTTTTTTTCATCTTATGAGCTTAAGGTTTTGTTTACCCAAATATTTCCAAATAACAAATTTAAATAAGAATTTAATTATAAAGGATAAAAATGTTTAATATAAACAAGCCTGCGTTCCATTAATAAATTAAGGCATATTGTAGAATAGCTGAAGAGAGGGGTTGTGATTTTCATTCATTCAGGCAAAAAACCTGTTATGATATTCACTAATCAAAAAGTGATCGGATTATTTGTCAATGGGTTTACCATTCACATATTCACCAAGAACTGTTACTTCTTTGGTTTTTGAATAATGTTCTGCCGAATTAGTCATTTCTTCACGCGTCTCAGATCTTAACTTTATTGCACTATTACTTCCTTTAGTTCTAACTTCTATATAAAAACCATCTCTTAGTCTTGATGGTCTTGTTGGAGGTCTTCCCATATTTATTCAATTTAAAAATTGTTACGGCTATATTTAGCCATCTGACTTTAACTCAACTGATTTAATTATTTCTCAACCGGTTATTAATCAGGTCTAAAAATAGTAAAAAAAGTGTTGGTTCGACAAGTATCGTTTATGAAGGAGTAAAAATATCAGCCTTTTTAACACAAATTAACTAAAAGTGCCTAACCATATAATATTTAGACATTAAAGTATGATGAATTAAACTTTATATGTGATATTAAATGATGCTTAGAATGGGATATTTACATCAATATCTAGCATTATATAATCTACTCTGAACTAAAAATATTTTCTATTAAATTATCGTTTGCCGTATTTGGCAATGTAACTTTAAGTAGAGGATTAGTTTCCATGGCACGAGTAATTGCTTTTACAGCACTTTCATTTCTTGCCCAGCTTCGACGTGAAATGCCATTATTTACATCCCAAAATAGCATATCTTTAAGTCGGCGTTCTGATTCTTCAGTCCCGTCGAGTAGCATACCAAAACCACCATTGATTACTTCGCCCCAGCCGACGCCACCACCATTATGAATACTAACCCATGTAGCACCTCTAAATGAATCACCAATTACATTTTGGATTGCCATATCTGAGGTAAAGCTGGATCCATCATAGATATTTGAAGTTTCTCGGTATGGAGAATCTGTGCCACTAACATCATGGTGATCTCTTCCTAAAATTATAGGGCCTTTTAATCTGCCATCTTGAATTGCTTTATTAAATTCTGTAGCAATAGATATTCTTCCCAATGAATCTGCATATAGTATCCTTGCCTGGGAGCCTACAACAAGGTTATTCTCCTGGGCTCCTTCAATCCATCTGATATTATCAGACATTTGACTTTGTATGTCTTTGGGGGAAGTTTGTTTTAATTTGCGTAGGACTTCCTTGGCAATATTATCACTTATTTCAAGGTCTTCTGCCATGCCAGATGCGCAAACCCATCTAAATGGTCCAAATCCATAATCAAAAAACATGGGTCCCATAATATCTTGAACATATGAACGATATTTAAATCCCTTTCCGCTTGCATCCATTACATCTGCACCTGCTCGTGAGGCTTCAAGCAGAAAAGCATTACCATAATCAAAGAAGTAAGTTCCTTTTTTAGTGTGTTTATTGATAGCAGCAGCTTGTCTTTTTAATGATGCCTGAACCCTCTCTTTAAATTTCTCTGGATTGTCTGTCATCATCTTATTGGATGATTCATATGAAAGCCCAACAGGATAATAGCCTCCAGCCCATGGATTATGCAATGATGTTTGATCAGAACCTAAGTCAATAAATATATTCTCATCTTCAAATTTTTCCCATACATCAACTATATTTCCATCATAAGCAATTGATACAACTTCTTTATTACTCTTTGCCTTTTTTACTCTGTCTGCTAATGCATCTATATCACCAATGATCTCATCAACCCATCCCTGCTCATGCCTTTTGTGAGATGCCATAGGGTTAACTTCTGCAGTAACGGAAATAACACCTGATATATTCGCTGCTTTAGGCTGCGCACCGGACATGCCTCCCAACCCGCTAGTAACAAATAGTTTTCCTGCGAATGGTTCTTCGCCATCCTTTGCTACCTTCCGTGCTGCATTCATAACAGTAATGGTTGTTCCATGAACAATGCCTTGTGGTCCTATGTACATATATGAGCCTGCAGTCATTTGTCCATATTGGGAAACACCCATGGCATTAAATTTTTCCCAGTGATCAGGAGTGGAGTAATTAGGAATAACCATTCCATTTGTAACCACAACTCTTGGGGCATCTTTATTACTTGGGAATAGTCCCATTGGATGACCAGAGTACATGGCCAATGTTTGCTCATCCGTCATAATCGACAGATATTGCATTGTAACAAGATATTGAGCCCAATTCTGAAATACAGCACCATTTCCACCATACGTAATTAGTTCATCTGGGTGCTGGGCTACCGATGGATTTAAGTTGTTTTGAATCATCAACATTATTGCGGCAGCTTGCTCACATTTAGCTGGGTAATCTTCGATGGGCCTAGCATACATTTTATAATCTGGACGGAACCGGTACATATATATCCTTCCATAGGTCTGAAGCTCTTCTGCAAATTCTTTGGCAAGTATATCGTGATGCTTACTTGGAAAATATCTCAAGGCATTTCTCAAAGCCAGTTGCTTCTCTTCAACTGTTAGTATATCCTTCCTTTTTGGAGCATGACTCACACTATCATCCAATTGTTTTGTGTTAGGCAAATCATGGGGAATACCTGCTGTTATAGCTTTTCTGAATTGATGTTTATCCATTTTAGATTAGATTATAAAAACATATAACAAAATTAGTATACTTTTTGGGTTAAATTATATTGATATGTAAGAATTAAGAGAGGTAAATAAACAGTAGGGTCTATATTTTTTCCTTGGAATTTTTAAGAATGTTGTATAGAAATTCTCTGGATCTAAAGAGCTGAGCTTTCACTGTGCCAATGGGTAAATCTAGTTCCTGTGCTATTTCATCATAGGAATATTCTTTAAAATATCTCATTTCGATGAGTTTCTTATAATGAGGTTTTAGCCTCTGAACTACTTCGCGCATGAGATTTATTTTTTGCTCTTTTATGAACTGTTCCTCTGGATCAGGGGATTGAGCAGTTACCTGGACAGTAAGGTCATCATCAGAAATATTTGAATTAAATGCAAAATTGCCTTTGCTTTTTTTCCGCATGAAATCAATACAATTATTGGTTGCTATTTTAAATAGCCATGTACTGAAGGCATATTCCGATGTATACTGCTTTAAGTTTTTAAATGCTTTTCCGAATGCTTCTATTGTTAGATCATCGGCATCATGCTGATCACCAGTCATCTTTAACATAGTAAAATAAAGCGAGTCCCGATAATGATGCATTAGCTCAGCGTATGCATGCTGGTCACCATTTTTAAGGGCTTGTTGGATTAATTGGTAATCTCTCTGACCTTTTTCTGTTAATTTTTGAGTCACTTCCAGTCTCCCTGTTTTTTGATAAGACTTTTAAATGAAATGGCAGATAATAATACAATATGAATAAAATCGCCAAATAGCGAAAATAACAATAAATGGCCTTCACCTAACTTGGATAGAGCATTTTTTTGAATTATGAATCTGATGGTCAGATAAATTACGAATAGAATAATGGATGGAACCACAAGTACATTATTCGCTAATAATATGATAAAAGATATATACAATAAAAGGTGAGAGATTGAGTAAGTTCCAAGAAGTATTTTGAATAATAAAGGATATGCAGCTCCCGTAGAAAGGTGTCTCTGTTTCTGGGTTATCCATGATTTAAAGGTAGGCTTTGGTTCAGAATACATGAAGCTAGAACTATTGAGTTCTATTTTTGTATTTGCTTTATTACTGGCCTGCATAATAAAAAGATCATCATCACCAGATGATATTCCATAGTGTGAAGTAAATCCTTTATTTCTCAAAAACAATGATTTCCGATAGCTAAGGTTCCGCCCCACGCCCATATAAGGGAGTTTGCAAATCGCAAAAGAGAAGTATTGCAATGCAATCATAAAAGTATCATATCTAATGATCTTGTTCAAAAAACTTTCTCCTTTGGAGTATGGACCATACCCCAGAATTATCTCAGTGTTTGCATCGTAATTTGAAACCATTTGTTTAATCCATTGATTCGACTCTGGTTTGCAATCTGCATCCGTAAGCAGCAGTATCTCGTGTGATGCTGATTTTATTCCTATGGACAAGGGAAATTTCTTCCCTTTAAAAAAATTAAGATCTTCATCTATATTAACCACCTTAAGGTTCTTATGACTTCTACTAAAGTCGTTTAATACATGGTGTGTATCATCTGTAGATGCATGATTTACAATTACAACTTCGAAATTTGGATAATCTTGCTCAAAGATAAAAGGCATATTTTTTTCAAGATTGAAATCTTCATTGTGTGCTGCTATAATTACGGAAACAGGCTCATTGTTTTCTAAATTTTGCTCACTAGGATTGAATCTAGCAAACCTTAAGAATACTATCAGGTAATATCCCAATTGAATTGCCACAGTAAGGGCAAATAAACAGGCTATTCCAGTGCCAAAAAAAGAAAGTTCATTTAAATCAATCATAATTTTTACGTGAATACAAAAGTATCCAACTTATATGATTTATGGTACCTTTGTCAAAAAAAATATTAATGCAGTTTAAGCTAGAAGTTACAGATATTAAAAGCTCAGCTAGAGCTGGAGAAATATCAACAGATCATGGAAAAATAGAAACGCCTATTTTTATGCCTGTTGGAACTGCTGGCACTGTTAAAGGAGTGCACATTAAGGATGTTAGAGATGATATCAAGGCTGACATAATTCTAGGAAATACTTATCACTTATACCTACGTCCTGGGCTTGATGTAATTGAACAAAGTGGCGGACTGCATAAATTTAATGGTTGGGACAGACCCATGCTAACTGATAGTGGAGGATATCAGGTTTACTCGCTATCGGATAGGAGAAAATTAGATGAGAATGGCGTTATATTCCAATCTCATATTGATGGGTCCAGACATAATTTTACTCCCGAGAATGTCATGGATATTCAGAGAGTAATTGGAGCAGATATAATTATGGCTTTTGATGAGTGCACTCCCTATCCATGCGATTATGATTATGCAAAAAAATCCATGGGAATTACCCATCGGTGGCTTGATAGATGCATTAACAGATTCTCTGAAACTTCCCCAAAGTATGATTATGATCAAACATTATTTCCAATAGTTCAAGGCTCTACTTTTCGGGACCTTCGAAAAGAATCAGCAGAATATATAGCAAGTAAAGGTGCCGAGGGTAATGCAATTGGTGGATTATCTGTTGGTGAACCACATGACATGATGTATGAAATGACGGAATTGGTATGCGGCATACTTCCAGAGGATAAACCGCGTTACTTAATGGGTGTTGGAACTCCTGCTAACATACTTGAAAGTATAGCATTGGGTGTTGATATGTTTGATTGTGTTATGCCAACCAGAAATGGAAGAAATGGAATGCTGTTTACCAAAAATGGGATAATTAATATAAAAAATGAAAAGTGGAAGAATGACTTCACTTCAATTGACGAGGAGGGTGATTCATTTGTTGATTTAGCATACTCAAAAGCATACCTGAGGCATTTATTTATTGCCAAGGAGTTGTTGGGAGGGATGATAGCTAGCCAGCATAACCTGAGCTTTTATCTTTGGTTGGTTCGTGAGGCAAGAAAACATATAATGGAAGGTGATTTTGCTGTCTGGAAGAACAGTATGTCTGAAAGGGTAGCCAGAAGACTTTAGGTTCATTCAATCAACACAAAGGATTAAGTGTGATAAGAAAATGTTAAAGATTATTGATAAATATATAATTAGAAAGTTTTTAGGAACTTTTTTTTATGCAATTACCTTATTGATTCTTATTGTTATAATTTTTGATATTAGTGAGAACATAGATAGTTTCATAGAAAAAGAAGCTCCATTAAATGCCATAATATTTGATTACTATCTTAATTTCATTCCTTACTTTATAAATTTATTTATTTACCTATTCACATTTATTTCTGTAATATTTTTTACCTCAAAATTAGCAAGTAACACAGAGATAATAGCTATTTTAAGCAGTGGAGTTAGTTTTCGTAGGCTCTTACTGCCGTATATGATATCTGCTCTGTTTCTTGCAATTTTATCTTTCTATTTGGGTAATTTCCTTATACCTAAAACAAATGAGGTACGCCGTGTTTTTAAGAATAACTACATGGAAAGCTTAACCAAGGATAAGTCCAAGAATTTACATTTACAAGTCTCACCAGGAACATTTGCTTTCGTTGAATCTTACAATAGTAAAAAGCAAACAGGATTTAGGTTTTCGATTGAGAAGTATGAAGGGCAGAATCTTGTGTATAAGCTAATGGCAGATAGGATACATCTTGATACTGTAAATAGCACTTGGACCTTAAAGAACTACTTTATTAGAAGAATAGATAGTTCTGGACATCGAATAGTTAAAGGCCAGGAGCTTGATACAACTTTTTCTCTTAAGCCAGAGGATTTGTATAAAATTAAGGAAGAGTTTGAAGAGATGGACTATTTTGAGCTTAACAAACAGATAATTGCGGA
>JABHYP010000437.1 GCA_018656855.1 Candidatus Latescibacterota bacterium
ACTAAAATCTTATTGGCCATAGAATCTATCATTGTCTATAATGTAGTGTCGTAGAAGTGGTATGATATTCCGCATCACCAAAAGGTTTTAACTGGGCTTCGGCAAAGTCCGGGTCATCAGTCGTTACATCGTCATACCAGTAAACAGGCGCTTTCCGCTTGGTCACGAGCCATTCCTGAAGCCCTCTGACATGCTCACGGCTCTTAAAAAGGTCATGGGTGCTATTAATCTTCTTTCCCGCGCAGTACGCCGCCGTTTCACCTGCAGCTTCGCCAATGGCCCACTCGACAGAGGGCGCCTGATAGGCGCTTGCGGCAATGTTCGTTGCTCCGAGCGTTCCGCCTCCCGCTAAAAAATTTGTAACCCGCAAAGGTATTAGTGCCCCAAGAGGAATTTGAAACGGTACTGTTTGAAGTGCCATTGTATCCGATTCCACGTCTTCTGATGAAATGAGTATCGGGCTGTATCCTATTCCTATGGAATCCCTGAAGAATTTCGCCCGCGCTCCTTTTTGAAATTCTGCGGAAATATCCTGTTCGACAATCCGCGTGAGTGCTTTGATACGACGGGGTTCCTGCATGATCGGGAAACTCAGCGTCTCACTATTGACCTGTTCGGGATCTGAAAACAGCTCTGTAATATAAATTTCCTCACCGTCTTTGTTTTCGACCGAAGGTAATGGACCTGAGCAGTACAAAAAATCCTGTACACCGAGGGTATCCGGAATATCGGCCGCATTAGGCTCGTCTGTATCGGCGTTGCTTTCACTTCCAACAACATGCTCGACTCCGGCCAACGGGAGTATGTATCCTGTACGGGTTGCATCGATATACATCCATCCCGATATCTGGTTTGCTATCAGGTTGTCCATATCCACAGCTTCAAGGGATGTTATCCGATTGTTGTATGTTATTACTTTCGCTACTTTGTGACGTTTCAGGATGGTCAATCTTCCGTTCCCGATACTTTTTTCGAGCATTTCCTGTATTACATCGAGAGCGGCTTCCCCTTCAAAGCAGAAGCTATCAGAAGTGAAATCTCCGATATTGGAAAAAATTGTATTGGAAAGTGTTGGCGGCGCCTGAGCATTTTTTCTATACCACTCACGTATTTTTGTCCGGAAAGTTTGATAGCTCAGCGATGTGCCCGATGTTTCGACAAACCTGTTTTCGGTATACAGTGTTGTGTCCGGGACAGCAAAACACCCTGCTATACGGTCGGTTTCCTCCACGAGAATAGCCGTTCTCCCCGATAGACAGATTGAAAGGGCAGCAGCGATACCTCCAAGACCTCCTCCCAGAACTACAAAATCAGCACTGTGTAAATTTTCAAGCTCGGTACGCTTGCCTGTGAGCGTAATCAATCGTTTATTCTCAGTATCTACAACCCGCAGAGTCGGCACAGTTTTGCTGTCACATGACAATAACAGAAGAAACAGCAGAGATATTACCGGTAAGCCATATCTGCTTTTAATAATTATTTTCTTATATTTTTTATGCCACATTTTGTTTGAACCACTCAATTGAACGTTTCAAGCCTTCCCTTACATCAATCGCTGGGTTGTAACCGAATGCTCGCCTTGCGGCGCTTATATCCGCTATGGAATCTCTCACATCCCCCGGCCACGGTGGTTTATAAATCGGTTTAATATCACTGTTCAACTCATCAGCTATTATATTGTAGAGTTCGTTTATTGAAATGTTTTTACCGCATGCTATGTTAAAGGCGCGACCGCTGTCCTCAGGCTTTGATTGTGTTGCGGCTTTGATATTTGCCTGGATAACGTTATCGATATGGACAAAGTCACGGGTCTGCTCGCCATCTCCGAATATCACCGGTTGTTCACCCTTAAGCAGCCTGAAAATGAAAATCGGAATAACCGCCGCGTAAGGTGAATCCGGATCCTGACGTTTTCCGAAAACATTATAGTATCTGAGGCTGATAATCGGGAGATCGAACACTTCGCTATATGCATGCGCATACATCTCACCCGCAGCTTTTGAGGCTGCATAAGGCGAAAGAGGAT
>JABHYP010000438.1 GCA_018656855.1 Candidatus Latescibacterota bacterium
CTGCTCCATCCAATTTGCTGGATTGTTATCCTGCACTCCTCCCGCCAATATATGGGATCGGGCAAATGCCAGCGGTACATGGACACAAAACCCTTTTCAGGATCGTTGAGACTGCAACCGTTATACAGAAACGGCGTTTGCTGCATACCGTAGGAAAGGCCGACATAATCCTCGCTTCCCGTGCCGCAGATTGTCGGGAATTCGGTATCGCCGTCCATGAAAATCTTGATCTCGCCTTCACCCCACCAGTTCTTGTCCTCGTACCGTATCCCGAGTACCGCGCCGATGAACCGCCCTTTGCACGTTCGTTTCGGGAGGATGGTAAAATCCTCTTTAAGCGTGGTAGGATTCTCGCGCCTGAAAAGGCAGTGTAGTCTGCCGACATCGTCAGAGTGCCTGTCACCGATCGTGTAA
Source organism: Candidatus Latescibacterota bacterium (assembly GCA_018656855.1). GTDB lineage: Bacteria > Latescibacterota > Latescibacteria > Latescibacterales > Latescibacteraceae > JABHYP01. Next base: position 415 of record JABHYP010000438.1, read on the forward strand.
TCGATCTGGTAAAAAAGCGGTATTGTTTTTGTTCCTTCATTTGTGAAAGTGATTTTCGCCCGCTTTGTGAACGGCATAGGAAGCCAGATATTCATACCCGCGTTACTCCCGCAGGAATGAACAGCAGAATAATAAGGCATAACCCTGCCATGGGCAAATCCCATAAAGTCCCCCACAGGACATTCGATACTCGGATGTTCCTGGTCATCCCACCAAACACGCAGAACGATACTTCTCAGGTTTTCAGGAGCCCTGGATGTTGTCATCCATATATGCCGTATTGTTCCGGCCCCTTCAATATCGCACAGTACAAACGTTGAATCCGGCTTGACACTTCTTGATGGCGAGCCTTTGCGGCCGACTCCAAGGCGACTTGCGGCCTTACCGCTCTCTCCGGGAGCGCCGGTCGAATTCTCGAACGAGATTGACCGGGACACAAGACCAGTATTAAGTTCATACGGTCTGTTAATGAGGTCACTCGGGACAGAATTAACCTGTGCCGGCTGCTGAGCCGGACCGCAAGACAGAAAGAATATAGCAAATCCCGAAACAATGATCGCTCTTTCAGTTAATCTCGCTTTCATTTAGCTCACCTCTCATTTTCTGTTTTTATTTCACTTCAATTCCATGAATTTGCGCTATAGTGAGTCCGTAGCATTTTGCCCGTGTTTCCCCGGTTACTCCGCAGGCATCGAGTACTTTATTGAAACGAATAATATTTTCCTCGAGAGCTTCTGGCGACTCATCGGTTGCAAAGACAATCTTTTCGAATGCCGGAACAGCATCAGCCGGCATGTGAGCCTTGCCTATATGCGAAGTCCACCATAGGAAATTCTTCCAGTATCCCGGATCGTGGTCTTTTTTAATAAGCGAAGAACCTGTCATGTCAAAGAAGACATTTTTGTTTCTTCTTGCGATTTCCCCCGCTTCGTTGTACCAGGGATTTCCGAAATGTGCGGCGTGGATAATGAGGTTCGGGAATTTTACAGCAATGGTTCCGAGATACCCCGGCCTCATCCGCGATAACTGTCCGCTTGCAAGAATTCCGGTGTGCGGCGCAACCGGCATGCCGAGTTTTTCCGCAAGCTCCCATATCGGATCATATTTCGGATCATCATAATTCCACTGGTTTACAGCAAACAGTTCCCCGAGCCCCTTAAAACCAATATCGTAAACTTTCTGTATATCATCGAGAACCGTGGGGCTGTCAATTTTAATCGCGGCATAAGGTATAACTCTTTCTGGATGAGCTTTCGCAAACGAAATTCCCCTTTCGAGGTCTCTCATATTTACCAGTATACATCCCATGGCATTGAATTTTTCGTAAATTGTCAGAAATGATTTTTCCCATTCATCAGTCGCCCGGTAATGAATATGAGAATCGATAATAAATCCCGGAACAGAAAGAGTGGGTTCAGGTTTTGATATTACTTTTTTTATACTTTTAATTGTATCTTCATACAGTTTCGTCTCTTTTTCATTACACCCTGATATAAGAAATAACAGCGGTAGCCAGATCACCATGCTGATCATTTTTTTCATGATTTTTCCTTTCTTAAAAAATTATATGTTTGGATTATTCTTACTGTTTTTAAAGAATTGACATACTGAAACACACATTGTCTATAGTTATGTTGTCCAATGCTTCATGATAGCGTTTTGATTTATAATAATCAATGATTATTACGATTTCAACTTGTAACCCGAAAGGCGCAAACCTGTAAGAACTCATAACTGTCCGGCAAAAAAGTATCGAACTACTGGGATTATATACTATTTTTTCCAATCCCCGTTGAAAAGCCCCGTATTCGGGAGGATTTTTCGGATGAAGAATTGCAGCCTGTCTGAGCGGAACGGAGTTTCGTGAGTTCTGCAATTCCCGAAAAATGGAAGCGAATGAGGAACAAGGCTTTGCACTTTGTGGCTCTCCGCTGCGCTTCGTGTCATAGGGCGCGCTTTCTTTGCACGAGCAAAGAAAGTATGATTAATATTTGATAGAAACTAAAAAAACTCTTTTGTATTACAAATATATTTGTTTGAATAATAAATCTTTTTATTCTCGTTCTTTGCTTTCCAAAAGAACAGGAGGAAGACACGAAGTATGTGAATAACTAAGAGGAGTTCTCATTTGAGGAGGTGCTGAGCCGGAAAGAAGATAAAATTAATACAACTACTATGTGCGGGATTGATGCCGCCTAGCACGGAAATAATAGTACAGCGGCACTCCGGGAAGAATCAGCATAAGCCCGAACATCGATTCAAGCGGATTCGTAAGGAGCGTATTGACAACCAGCCATACTGCGGTCAGGACAAAGAAAAATGGGACGACGGGATAACCGATCATACGATAAGGTTGCGGAGCATTGTTCATTTTACGGCGCAGGACGAACACGGAAGATGCTGTCATACCATAAAAAATCCATAATGCGAATATTAGAAGAGTGGTCAACTGGTCGAAAGTCCCGGAGCACGCAAGCAAACATGCGAGAAACACTTTGAAACAGACTGCAAACACCGGCACACGAGTCCGTTTGCTTAGTCTGCCGAACGGGGAAAAGAAAAGTCCGTCACGCGCCATAGCGTAAGATATGCGGGGGATTACCAGCATCTCGGTGTGAAGAGTGCCGATGGTCGAAATGATGAAAAGAATTGTAATGAGCCTGAATCCGAAAGGACCGAGAAATGTGAGAACAGCCTTTGTCGCCACAGGGGGAGCGTTAC
>JABHYP010000439.1 GCA_018656855.1 Candidatus Latescibacterota bacterium
ATCAGTAGAGGAATTGAAGATTTCGATATGTCGCACGATGAAAATTTCGGTGTTGAACTGACGAATTCAAAAGCGGTAAAGCTTTACGAGACCACCGGCACCCAGGACAAACGTCACGATATTGCGGGATGGTGCCTGGAGAAGGGCAGCGGGCGTATTGTGGGTCTGGTTGCAGGTCATACATATACCTCATGGAGAAATAAAACGTATCAGCAATTATACTGGCGCGGCGCTCACTGGGCAATGAAAAAAGACATCCCGCCGTATGAAGGATGACGATGAAATATTGATAAGGACAGTTAACTTTGCTGTCCTTATTTTATTTGTTTTTTTCGGAGGGAAGATACATGCAAAATGATATATTGAAAATTACAAGCGTTATAATCTTTCTTCTCCTGCTCACCTTCGGTTATGCTTTTGCGCAAGAAACCTCTCCTGCCCGGATTGCGTTCGATGACGGCTCAAAAAGAATCGATATAGTATCAGGCAAGGAACTTCATAATTATAAGTATGCGCAACGCGGGAGCTTTAAGTTTTTCAAGCGAAGGCTTGACGAGCCTGAGGATGTTATTCATTATTTCCACGACGGTGCAAGAACGGCGCCGGCCAAAAACCTCCGGTCAATGGAGAAATTTCAGAAATCACATGCCATGTGGAGGCTTACATTCAAAACCGGCAGGAGTAATTCACCGCAGTATATTCCACGAATCCATACGCTGGCGGTTTCGTTTATTCCACTTTCTGACACAAAAGAAGCGGAAAGAAGAGTGTATGTTTTGCTTGACGATCTTAAACTGATTGATTGGAGCGGCGATGATTGATACAATCTTGAAGACTGTGTTACGGAGGATATAATGAAGTTATTGCGAAGACTATCACGAAGAAACGCTCTGAAAACAGGCCTCGCATCCATAACTACTGCCACTATTGCTGCTCCAAGCGCACATGCTGTTATCAGCCCTAAAGCCCCCGGTGAAACTAAAATTGTTGCTATACTGGGTCATGATGCCATGCACAATGGTGTGGCATATGAAACTTACATACGATCGATACTGCGGCGCAAGAAGAACTGGAGGCTTATATTCTGCCGGTCGAACAAGTATTTCACGCCTGAACTTATAAGCGATGCCGATCTGCTCATGACACAGCTTTTCGGCGGCCCTTACGTGGATCATATTGAGGGCATTACCGATAGGCCGGAAGCGAGAAAACCGCTCTGGAATGACGAGCTTGTCGAAGCGGTTGTTGACAATGTCAGAAACCGCGGCATGGGCTGGATGGCCCTGCACAATTCCATCTGGTTCGGGAAAAAGGAACTCGAGGAATTAATGGGCACAAAACCGGTTCTCCACCAGGAAATACAACCGTTAATTTTTAAGGATTTCAACCAGGAGCACCCTATTACGCGGGGGATGGACGATTTCTTCATAAATCTCGACGAACAGTTTAATGTGGAACTTATGTCCCCGTCAACAACGACTGTGCTGTTCAGAACTCTCGCAGTCCATGATAAAAACGATGCGGTTGGCGGATGGTGCCGCGAGCAGGGCAAAGGCAGAGTTGTAGGGCTGCTTCCCGGCCATGAACACTGGTGTTATCGTGTCCCGGAATACCAGAAAATATTCTGGCGTGCCGCCCACTGGGCAATGGGACGCGAAATCGAACCGTTCAATAAATAATATATATCCAATCCTTGGGCAAAGGATCATAATGCCAAATGGAGAATGGAAAAATGACAAAGGTTGTTGCGTTCATGGGAGGTGATTACGGTCACAATAGTGTGACGCTGGAAATGCACATAAGGCAGCTATTTGCTTCCAGGAAAGACTGGCGGATACTTTTTGTCCGCGCAAGCAGGTTTTTTACTCCAAAACTTATCAGCGACGCTGATCTGCTCATTACATCACGTCACAGTCGTCCGGATGACATCGACTGGAGTCCCGAAGGTATTGTGGACTCGATGAGAACGGGCGAGCTGCTATGGACAGATGAAAATGCCGATGCAATTATTGATAATGTAAGGAACCGTGGCATGGGCTTTCTGGCGCTTCACAACACAATTGCCTGCAAAAACAGAAATATTGTTAATCTGCTTGATGTAGAACCGATTCCGCATAAAGAAGTTCAGCCTCTATGGATTCATGATATGAATCCTGAACACCCGGTTACAAAAGGAATAGGGAAATTTTTCATAAGTCTTGACGAGCAGTTTGCGGTGGTTATCAAATCACAGTATACCACAACATTATTTGAGACCACTGCTATTCATGATAAACGCCGCGCTATAGGAGGTTGGTGCCTTGAAAACGGTAAGGGCCGGATTGTAGGGCTTTTACCCGGACATACGAAGTTTACATACCGTGTTCCCGAATACCAGGAAATACTCTGGCGGGCAGCGCACTGGGCGATGAAAAAAGATATTCCACCTTTTGTATTATAATAGTGAAATACCGGGATTCAGATGCCAAATATCGCAGAATTTTACCAAGATTTTACAACAAGGGTGAGAAGAGATGAAAAAAAGCTGGATAATATTATTTAAACTGTTGACTTTAATGTTGTTTCTTTATACATGCGACTGCATGAAAGGTGGTTCTAGGTTAGAAAAAGAGGTATTCTTGGGTACCGGCATTACCATGGTAGCGCTTCCTGCCGGAAGTTTTCAGATGGGCCACGATTATAAACATAACCGGAAACTCAGCGAAGATATCAACAAATATTACCCCGACGAGCAGCCGGTTCACAAAGTCACACTGAGCGCTTTTCAGATCAGTTCTACGGAAATAACTCAGTTCACTTACAAATCTTACATGAGTGTTAATCCTTCATCTTTCTCCGGCGATGAAAACCTTCCGGTAACAAATGTGAGCGCCGATGATGCTATAAAATTCTGTAATAAGTTGAGCGAGTCCGCTAAACTCGAACCCTGCTATGATGAAAAGACCGGTAAATGCGATTTTACTAAGAACGGCTTCAGACTTCCGACTGAGGCGGAATGGGAATACGCCTGTCGTGCCGGATCATCCACTCTTTTCAATACTGGAAACACCGAAAGCGACCTTGACAGCGCCGGCTGGTACATAGGCAACAGCGGCGGCAAACCACATCCAACAGCCAGCAAGG
>JABHYP010000440.1 GCA_018656855.1 Candidatus Latescibacterota bacterium
CCATCCCGTTTTTTATTTTTACAGGTATTGTTCTGGGGCATACGTCTATTTCACGGCGTCTTATTGATCTTGCAGACTGCCTGGTTGGCAATATCCCTGGCGGACTGGGAATTGTCGGGATTATTGCGGCGGTTTTTTTTGCCGGCATCTCCGGCTCCGGTCCCGCTGATGTTGCCGCACTCGGTATCGTATTAATTTCTGCTATGACCAAAGTGGGATATGACCGTGATTTTTCCGCTGCATTGACCGCAGTATCAGGAGGAATAGGTATAATTGTACCACCCTCTATTGCCCTGATTATTTATGGTTTTATCGCTGAGGTGTCAATTCCAAAGCTGTTTATTGCGGGCATTATTCCCGGTATTACGGTTGCCTTTACCCTTTGTCTTGTGACATATATTATTTCAAAAAAGAGAGGATATACAGCCAGAAAAAGAGAGGATTTGAAAATAGGAACTGCTTTCAGGCGTGCTTTCTGGGGACTCCTTGCGCCCGTAATCATACTCGGAGGTATCTATGGAGGAGTGTTTACTCCTACTGAAGCAGCGGCAGTTGCAGTTATTTACTGTATTCTGGTTGATATGGTTATCTATCGTTCCATGAGTGTCAGAGAACTTATTCGGGCTGCTGGTGAAGCCGGTGTCACCTCTTCTGTCATCATGTCTATAGTGGTTACCGCAAGCCTCTTTGCATGGATTCTGAATACCGAAGGACTTGCGCTTAAAGGGACATCCCTGCTTGTAAATCATATCTCTCATAAAGCTGTCCTGCTTGTGATAATTAACCTAATTCTCATAGCCGCAGGACTTTTTCTGGATGCGATTTCGATATTTTACATATTTTTGCCCGTTTTACTCCCTGTGATAAGAGCGGTTGGAGTCGATCCCATACATTTTGGCATTATCATGACAATAAATCTCGCAATAGGGCAGGTCACTCCGCCTGTGGGTGTGAATCTTATTGCCGCTTCGGGAGTGTCTGGCGTGGGAATCAGAAAGATTTCAAAAGCCGCGCTCCCTTTCATTATCGGAGAATGTATAGCTCTTCTCCTTGTGACATTTATACCGGAAATATCGTTATTTCTTCCCGGATTGTTTTAAAATAAATTGTTTTAAAATAATAAGATACTTCTGATTTTTAGCACCAGTAATTATTAGATTTATACCTGATCAGGATTGTTTTTTATAAAATATTTTCACATGATGAGCGCAGAGAATACTGCGGAAAAAATAAATAAAACCGATAAAGTTTTTTAGCATCGTTTTAAATTAACAAACTACAATACATTACACTTGCTTTATTTCTGTCGTCTATGGAGTATAGGTTTAAGAATTGTACGAGTTAAAAAAATTGCCAAAAAAATAAAATACTTTCTTGACAGAATAATCGCCATATACTATAATTTACAGTGTTGAAATACGTAAGCAGTGTAAATATTTCTTTTTTTATTTTATCTTGATTAATAAACGGATATTATTCTTGAATATATTTATTAAATTTTCATTTATTTGGATGGAGGAAACTGATGATTTATAAGACCGCGGTTGTATCTTTAATTGTAACTCTTATGTTCGCGGTTGCATCGTGTTCAAAAGTTGAGAGTACCAGATTCATGGAAACCAGTAAACCTAAGGTTTCAATTATAACTCCAATGGATGGCAAGCAAAGATTTGGAGTTGTTGATGTAAAAGTGGAAGCTTCTGATGATGCCGGTATAGCTCGCGTTGAATTATTTGTAAATAATAAGAAATACGGAGCTGATACAACTGATCCTTATATCTTTGAATGGGATATGGATGCGAGCACTCTGAATGAATTCACACTTTATGCAAAAGCTTATGATAACAATGGGAATGCGGAGAGGACTGACACCATCACAGTGCCGAAAGGCGTGACTGCTTTCCCCGTGGCAATCCTGACAGGCCCTGCTGAGGGTACTACGATTGCCCAGGGGGATGTTCTAACTTTGAGCGGGACTGCGACGGATGCAGAAGACGGAGAACTTAGTGATGGCAATATAACATGGAGTTCTAATCAGCAGGGTGTGCTCGGTCAGAAGAAAACACTTGAATACTCTGGCCTTGTAGTTGCAGATCATATTATCACCATGACTGCGACAGATTCAAACGGTATGACAAACGAGACTTCAGTTAAAGTGACTGTAACGGAGAACAACCTTCCGTACGCTGTGATTGCCCCCGGCACTTATTACATTGGCCAGCCCGTTTTTCCGAAATCAATTGTTTTGTTCGAAAAAAAGCTACATGTGTCAAAAACTGAGTTGTCAGTTCAAGAGTTTTGTGAGTTATTCCTTGATGTTGAGGGATCAGCAAGAGACCTTAAGAAATGGGCTGACCGGAGGAATAAAGAACTATATAATGATTCAAAATATCCGGCAGTAGGGTATTACCTTAAGCTTTTTGATTACGAAAACGAGGAATTCGACCCTGTTAAAATGGTGTATGGTGATTACCCTGTGTGTTTTATTTCCTTAAAAGAGGCTATTGCAGTCTGTAATGCCAAGAGTGACAAAGACGGTTATGAACGTGCTTATATATATCTTGATGGTAAAGGCTTGCCTGTTGATGATTATGATAAAACAAGAAGTATAGAGTACGTTAAAGAAGCTGATGGCTGGCGTTTCCTAACGGAAGCTGAATGGGAAATCGCCGCTCGTGGAGGGCTTACAGGGAAGAAATACCCTTGGGGAGATTATGGTCCCGGCGGACTTTGTAACTCAATGTCAGCCCCAAGCCTCCCGGATGTGCTTGATCTGTATAACGGCAGAGGGTTATGCCCTGTTGATTCTTTCGAACCAAACAAATATGGTTTATACAATACTGCCGGTAACGTAGCAGAAATGTGTTCCGATATGTTTGTGATGGGATACTCATATAGCCGTTTGCCTCCCACAGGTACTGATCCGTGTAAATTTGATGTCATCACAAAACTGCCAAGATACCTGCTCAAAGGCGGGGCATGGTATGAATTTGGCAATAGTATGCAAATTTCTATGAGTCACCTGACCATTCCATTAAACG
>JABHYP010000441.1 GCA_018656855.1 Candidatus Latescibacterota bacterium
AATACTTGAACGGGCTGGAACATCGGATAAAGGTACTATCACAGGGATATATACTGTGCTGGTAGAGGGTGATGATGTGAATGAGCCGGTGTCTGATATGGTGCGTGCTATACTTGACGGTCATATTGTCCTTTCGAGGAAGCTTTCGAACCGAAGTCATTTTCCGGCGATAGATATTCTTCAAAGCATATCCCGTGTTCAGAAAGACGTTATCGGCGAAGAACACCGCCAGATGGTGGTCAAACTAATTCAGATGTATGCTGATTATACTGATGCTGAAGACTTGATAAATATCGGCGCGTATGCCAAAGGATCTAACCCGCGTATAGACCGGGCGATCAGCCGAATAGATGCTATTAATGCTTTTCTCAGACAGGACATCGGTGAATATACCTCTTCCGATGACATGTTCAAACGTCTCGGCGAAGCGATCGGAGGAGTGGCATGAACCGCTTCAGATTCAGGTTTGCAAGCGTGCTTCGTTATCGTGAGATTTTAGAGGATGAGAGAAAACGTGATTTCGGTATCGCTTTGGATCACCTTTCTCACGAAGAAGATAAGCTTGAAAAGATTGGAGGTGATATCTCCCTGCACGAGAAAAAAATGGAAAAAAGCAGACTGGGCAAAGTTTCAATACATGATCTACAGAACAAGTTCATTTATGCACGCCATCTTGATGGGGAAAAAGATGCCCAGGAAAAACAGATTGTAAAGTCAAAAGGAGTGCTGGAATCAAAGCGTGAAGAGCTTGTTGAATCCATGAAAAAGAAAAAAATATTTGAACGACTGAAAGAACGTGACATCGATAAGTATAATGAAGAGACTAAAAGAGAAGAAATGACCCAGAATGACGAGTTTGCCTCTCAGCGTTTCAACGAGTGTTCCTAAGAATAACATTATCTCATATTCTCTCCCCAAACTCTCACATCATGATATTTGAGTTTTAAAAGCTTCTATTTATAGAATTCAATTTTTATTGCCTCCTAAACCTCTCTAATGGTGACTTTGCCACCATCTATATTGAAGCGCCCCACCGGAGGGTGCGGAAATACTATCCGTAATGCTGTGAATAATCCAGATTAACATTATACTTTGTACCATAAGTGTCCGGTAAAATAGTGAGATGTTATCTACGAGTACCCGGTATATCTGTCTTTGTGGGAAAAACAACATTCCAGGGACTTAGCTCTCCTTTATATTAAACTGTCTGAACCGTTGATGCTCATGATTGAATGATGGACTATGATATCCCCATCCTTCTCCCTAACTCATCTGCGCGGTGGAAGTATTTGTTATTGTGTAATATAGTGGCGCACTCTCCTCTCTTGCCCTTCGGGGAACGATGATACTGTTTCAAAGAGAGGGGTAGGGGGTGAGTTCAGATATGCTGAATGTTACGCCGTCACTTCCTTTACAATATCCGGCAGTTAATCGGACCGTTCTGACATTGTACATCGACAAACTAACACGAAAAAATATTCCCGATGAACCTGTTTTCGGCAATAATTACCATATCCCGGAACATTTATTTAAAGGGAAAATGAACATGCGATACAGGCATAACAAACGGTAAAATAATGCATTATAACCTGTATTCATTGTCAGATTAATTTTTGGCATGTTAGTTGCATACATATTCAAACGGAAAACTGTGGCTTGATGTACTGGAGAAATATTGCTGATGAAAAAAATATTATATGCGGTTCTTGCCGTTCAGCCTTTTATTATCGTTTTACTACTGGTGTTCTATTTTGAAGGAGTAAAAAAACAAGGGGACTTTATTAAAGAGCAAGAAATGTATATTGCCGCCCAGGATTCAATGCGTACTCTGCAAAGCGTTCTATCATCTTTTAGCTTCGGAGATTCCACCATGGTTGGTATGGAAGAGCATACAAGTTTTTTCGAGGATACAAAGCAGCATGAAGCATACATAGGTGAAATGAAAACGGCTATTGATTCGCTACAGCGTGAAAAGTCGGACCTGGAAGAAATATCGGATGAAATCGCGCAGAAAAAAAACCTGCTTGATTATTTGAGTAATAAAGCACTCGATGAAAACATTATCAATCTTGCGAAACTTTACGACAATATGAAACCGGCGCAATCTGTGCCGATTATCATAGGTACAAATGATACTACTGCAGTACTGATAATATTGAATATGGAGGCTCGTAGCGCATCAAAACTTCTCGGGTCAATCGCGGAAACTGATCTTGAGAAAGCGACGCGTATTTCGAAGCTTCTGTCAATGATGGGGGCGGTTAAGTAAAATCTATGTTTATGGAATTTAAAAATCCGGGACTCGAATTTTCCACTCAGTCCCTGTTATCCGCTGGAAAAACCGACGGGAAGGGCAAAGGCGATGATTTTGCGGCTCTTCTTAGCGGCATGATCGGTGAGAACGAGAGTGTATCTCTTATGGTTCCCGTTTCTTCCGAAACTTCCGGTGAAGAATCGGTAGTTCATACAATGGGTCCTATGGAAATAGGTATTACAAAAGTATCTCAGGATACACAAAAGTATGAAAATGTACAGTCTTCGGATATTCCTGCTTATCTCATTATTGAGAATGAAAACAGCGAAACTGTATCCGTGCCGGTTACTGTTGCTGTAGCTGGAAAATCGGAAGATACGGCTTTAACAGGCCAAACTCCGAACGATTCGGATTCGTTCATTGTCATTTCTGTAGATGCAGGCTATATCGGTATTATTCAGTCCGCGGCAAAATCGCTTGAAGCTTATCATCCCGATATTACAGATGTACAGCCGGTCGAATACAGTATACATGACTTACCGAAAATAGCACCTGTAGACGAGGTTGTCACGGATCCTGAACAGGTGCAGAATTCCCTGGCCAGTGGTTCTGTCATCTCAAAAGGTTCTGAAGAGACCGGCTATATTGCTTCTGAGAAGATGATTATCGATTCTTTGCCCAATGCTCAAATGAAGCCGTCCAATGTGGCCGGAGAGAATGAATCTGAGTCTCAGGTAGTTTTATCGCCAGGGAAACTTGGAGTACAAGGAGATGTTTCGGACAGTCAAAAAACCGGTTCTTTCGAAATTCAAATTAAACCTGAGAGCGATTATGTATCCGCAAATCCGCCAGAAGGTATTCCTGTCCGGATTGGTTCGAATGATAAAGACTTCTCTATACCGGTTATAGAAGAAGGTAAAGGAAATTATTCGGTTAGCGAGGAAATTTTTCCCACTGCAGAAGCATCCTCTGAAATTAAGCAAGGGAAGTTGGATGAACAAAATGCCCCGAATCTCACTTTTTCGAAACAGCCTGCTTCGGACCGGAAATCAAATGAAAGCAGCAGTATAAAACCGATTGTACTTTACCGCACTTCTTCCGATAACGGGCACATCCGAATCGTTCCTGACGGGACTGTATCCGATGATAGTCAAATCGCCAGGTTATTAAATATGGCAGCATCAGGAAGCGAAACGGTGGATATTGTCTTTACAATTGTTCCTGAATCTCAGGAGGGGGATGGTTTTGTGCCCGGGATGGGGGATGAAACAGTTGATAATCATATTCCATCTAACTTGCAGGCACAGAATGTAGAAAAGCCTGAGCAGTCCGGCATGGTACAGACAAACAGTACAGAAAATGATACACCACTCAGTAATGAGATGCATACGCAGGAAATAAAGCAAATAGAAACAAATACCATACCTGAATCTGTTAGTGGAAAAAAACTTTCGTCATCACACATTCAGGTTCAAAAAGCTCATGTTGTATCCCCCCCAGAATACGTTCAGGAAAGCGAAAATATTAACACACTGATTTCACGGGTTAATCAGGTTCATATACGTGAAGATGTGACAGTTACTCAAATCCCTGTCGGTGCAAACACTGAATTTCCGATTCCGGAGAATATTGATACCGGATCATTTGTCCCCATTTCATCTGAAACAGGCGGCGATGGAGAAGTTCAGAATACAACAAATCTCACTCATAATAATTTTAATAGTCACGTTAAGCCTTCCACCGGCAATGAGTTTTCTTCACATACAGTAAATCATATTGTCCACGAGCATTCCGAATTGGGAGATTCAACTCAAGCGAAATTGAATACAGATTCGATAATCACTCCGATTAATGATAACAGACTGGATTCATCGGACAGTTCTTCGGTTATTGATCAGCCTGTTCGGGGATTGGAAGCCGATACCGTTGATAGTAAAGAAGATAAACCCGTCACAGTCCAGACGGTGAACAAAAGCGATGCCGTTGATAGTAAAGAAGATAAACCCGTCACAGTCCAGACGGTGAACAAAGGCGATGCCGTTGATAGTAAAGGAGATAAATCCGTCACAGTCCAGACGGTGAACAAATCTGATAATGTTCCAGTTGCAGAGGATGTTAAAACCACAAGCGAAAACAGCTTCACCGGCAAACCGCTCCCTGATAGCAATACTGATTTATTACCACGACAGTCAGGCCGGGTAGTAAATGTAGTAAATGATATTGAGAATCAGGCAGCTGGAAGCAGAAAGACAGTCGCAAATGATACAGTTGGCATCGGTTCCATATCGGATAAAACTTTGGCAGAACCGGGTGTTAATGATACAGCATATAAATCAGATAGAACGGAACAGCCGCCTGTAAATCGTATGATTATGTCAGAAAAGACAGTTGCGCCGGGCAATGAACATGTGAACAAGGCTGAAGCTGAGAGTAGCGGTAATGTTATCGAATCTGATAAAACTCAAAATGCAAACCGTACAAACATACCGAATGAAAATAAACATGACATTAATTATAGAGTCGTTCAAACAGATGATGCGGATGTTCCTGATTTTGGGAGGAGGGTAATTGACACTGCCGGCCGTAAAATAGAATCTGCGCTTGATACCTCAGTGTATCATGAGCAGATTTCTGTAAACACTGATCAGGATACGAGTGGTAAAATTCAAAACGTTACCGGCGGTCAATCATTACGGACCGGAGAAACGGATATCGTCGAAAATAATGTAAAAAACATAACCGTTAAGAATCTCCCTAATTTATCGAACCAGCCTGAAACAGCTCCACATCAATCAGTTCAGGGTACGAGGGATGGTATATTTGAAGTCAGTGAAACCACGTCTGTCGGTTCATCTCATTTAACTCAGGAACAATCAGCAGAAAACGGTTCCCATATGCAGCAGCAAAGCGGATATGAACCCCCCGGTTTCTCTGAGAGGAGCGGTGAAATTGATTCAGCGGGTGAATTGAACAGGACTTCGCCAGATTTTACAACATCCAAGTTATCCCGCCCAGCCTCCGGGGAAGATGTTAAAACCCGGGAGAACACTATGAACGAAGTATTTGAAGTTCATAACGTTAAATCTGATAAAACCTCAGAGCATTCAATAAACCGGCCTGACAACATACATCATGAATCTGATATTACAGAGAATACTGTCTCTGCCAATATCGCGAATGGCTATGGCAGCATATCTGGCGAACAACCCGAGCCGGATATTCTGAATGCAGTTCACCTCGCTGATGAAAAGAAGCTGGGTATCGAAATGTTTTCAGGTGATTCTCAAATTGACATGCCGCTGAAGATTGATGAAGCGATGGCTGGCGTCCAGAACACCAGCGAAAGATCAGAAGCCTCGATTTTCGAAGCAGGAACGATCAACAAACACTCTGTAAAGACAATGGATTTGCCGGATGAAACTCTTAACACCATCGTACGCCATGCAAAAATTATGCAGTCCAGAGGCCAGGCGAGTGCCGTGATTGACCTTAACCCGCCGAACCTGGGACGTCTCAAGCTTGAGATAGTAACCGAGCAGTCAATGGTAATTGGTAAAATCACAGTCGAAAACCATGAAGTAAAAGAAATGATAGAATGCCGCCTATCCGAATTG
>JABHYP010000442.1 GCA_018656855.1 Candidatus Latescibacterota bacterium
AAATTCGGAATTCTGAAGCCGGGACCGCGCATACCATCGGGAATAATTTCGACAGCATTGAGAAAGCTCGGTTCCGGATTACCTTCCGCATAATCTGCGGAAAAACCATTATTGCCGGAAAGATAAAAGAGAAGGCCGGGATCATCTGAATCAACGGCTCCGGCATGCGTTGATGTTATTATCATAAAGCATATAAAATACAGGGGTGTTACCATGAAGCGGGATAAACGTTTGTAAAGATGACCTGACAGCATGATTGCCTCCTTTATTCCCATTTCTATTAGATTGTAGATAACGCTTTTTAAATATTATGCCACCATTGGTTATTGATTGAATTTAAAACTCAGAACTTTCTTTTACCAGATATTTTTTATACAGCTTTAAAATAATAAAAGTTTCTTTCTACTTGAAAAAGCTCTTGCATTGCCATTACTTACACATTAGATATTATTCAAGGACAAAGGAGCAAAGCCAGAAGTAAAAAGCAGAAATGACAAGGAAAAATGTAGGGGTACTCCCCATGTCTGCCCTGTCAGTAAAATCCATAAATCGTTCGGGACAAAAGATAGTTTTGTAAACACTAATGAAAATTATATGGTTCACTTTTCGCTATTTCTTTTGGATTATAACTACAATCTGTTTGATAGCAATCTTTGTTATCTCATTTCCTTCCGAAACATTTCCGCAAACTGAAACACATCCGTTTATCTTATACTCTCCTGATGAAATGCAGACGATACGGGAACGGCTTATCGAAGAACCTTACGCTTCCTGGTTTGAAAGATTACTTAACGAAACGGATAGTATCGTCCAGTCGGATATTTCATGGGATTCACCAGAAGTTCCTGAAGAAACCAAAGCATATTACGCTAAACTTCTGGCGTTTGCCTACGCATTTTCCGATATATCCAATATTAACCGAACGGCATATGGGACTGAAGCTGCATCGAGCCTGTATTATATCCCTTCCGGAGATTATCCTTCATATTTTTCAAGCGACCTGACCATTTCCGAAGGAGTGTTATTCTGGGCTGAAGCGTATGATATTCTGAAAGGAGCCGCGTTTGACTTCGACATCGAGGGTTTGGAAAATGAAGAAACGACAATCCGCTCGAACTTCAGAAAACTCAGAGACTATATGGCTCGTGACTGGACGCTCTTTGGTCAGGGTATTGCAAACGATTTCCCGTCTGTAATCTATTTAAATACTTCATATACTGACAACCATCACCTTAAGCTCTATGCCTCTCTTACAGTGCTTGCTTTGACAATAGCCAATGAAGATGGCTTCTCAGGAGATTTTGAAACTGGATTCACACGATTAACCGATGTGTTGAATAATTTGACGATAACGGGCGATAACGGAGAGCCTGCGGGCGGATGGGGAGAAGGTCCCGGCTATTTCCAATATAGTCTTCAGCAATTACTGCCGGCGCTTATTGCATTAAAAAACAAGGAGATTCTTGACCTGCATGAAACCTCGCAAGAACTTCAGCAGACATATCTCTGGCTTCCGCGAATTGTTATGCCGGATGGGCCGACTCCTCCGTATGACGATAACGAAGCTGTGAATTTTAATGTTTCAGGCCTTCTTTACTCTCTTATACCAACTGTTCCGGAGCGTGATATGCTGCTCTGGATGTGGAATAATACCGATAGAGCGATGAATAATGCCTACCTTCCGGAATATATCGCCAGATTTGATGATACTCCACCGGTATATGCCGGTCCGGTGGAACAGGGATGGAAATCGACCGGGTTTTACCCTGAAAGCGGATTTGCCCGCTTTAGAAATTCATGGGATAATGACGCTGTGTATCTTTTACTCCTCAGCGAACATGGTGAGGCGCGTATTAATGGCCTTGCGCACGAACACCCCGATCCCAATTCTTTTATACTCCATGCGTATGGAGAAATGCTTATTCTGGACAGCGGATATGGTGGTTTCAGCGAGCATGATTTAACCAGATACGCCCGAAATCATAATCTTATTCTGATAAACGGTCAGGGCCCCTCTGGGGCAGCGAAAGGAGGTTTAGGAATTTGGGAAGCTAACGGTTCGGATGCTAATCTTCTGGAATACTTTACTTCCTCATCGATTGATTATGCTCTTTCGGAAACGATATACCAGAACACGGATTTTAAGCGCCATATAATGTTTCCGGGGCATCGGTGCTTCTTTATGTATGATTCGTTAATTTCCGGTTCAGAGGTTACATATAGCTTATTACTGCATGGAAACGGCGGCGGCACATCCGGCGGTGATTTTTCACTTCAGCAAAATGGCGCACTCTGGGAACAAGGTGAAGCGGCGCTTAGAGCCTATACAGTCGGTTCAAATTCCCCGCTTCTTTATGAAACATCCGAGATGGAACATGCCGTTTATCAAAGAACTCCGATGCTGTCACACACTGTGCTTTCAGTATCTCAAACAGCCTCAACGGCAAAATACCTGACACTTCTCTACCCATATCGCATGGATTCATCAATACCGAATATTGCTGAAGCAACTGTTACAAACGGAACAGGTATATACATTGCCGACTCTGATACAGTGGAATACGGCTGTATCAAACTTGAGCAAGAAAATATGGTGCTCAATACCGGCTTCGGGGAGTATTCTTCAGATGGTGATTTTCTCTATGCAAAAGTGGAAGATGAAAACTTTCTTCATAATTTTTTCTTTATTTCCGGGACAACTTTAATCAGCGCCCAGGATACTCTTTTATGGGCATCCCATCCGATAAATATAAGCCTTGATTATTCATTACCTTTACGTATCGAAGGATATATTCAATCCGCTCAGGAAACAATTATTACGCTTTTTGATGCAGCATCTCAACGGGTTGTTTTTAATGATATAGAGATACCTTTCGGTAGTGACGATAATGCTGCTACGTTTACTATATCAGGCGAAGGGGAACTGGTTATTGAGCTTAAGGAAACCGTTTTGCAACTCGATCCTCCCGGTAGTGTTATTATTGAGGATGTACCAAATGATAATGGCCACCGCCTTTCACTGACATGGACACCATCACCTTCGGAAGTTGATGGACTTGTTGACTGGTACAGGATTTTTCGTTCGCGGTCTTCCGTGCTGACTGAGCCAGTTCCCCTTTCCCGGTTCAGTTCAATTGATTCACTCAATGCATGGGATGCGCATTACACCATTTTGATTGATTCAGTAGCTGCGGGCATAACTCAGTATATTGATCAGAGTATTTTCTATAACGGAGTTCCTTATTATTACTGGATACAGGCAGCAAGAACAGCGGGTGAAAGTGAGAAAATAGCAGCCGGTATTCTTGCCGGTTATGAAACCACACCTTTGCCATTCAATATTCAACCTCCCTACCCTAATCCATTTAACGCTGAAACGACAATTCATTATGAATTACCGAATGATTGTAAAGTTGAACTTGTGATATATGATATACTCGGCAGGAAGGTTGCAGTGTTAGAAAATGAGCATAAACATGCCGGAGCGCATACAACGGTATGGAATGGAACGAATAATGAAGATATAAGCGTGGTAAGCGGGGTTTATATATTCCGGCTGAAAGCGGATGCTATCACTGCTCATGGGAAGGTTCTACTCGTGCGTTAAATGCTGACGGATTCCGGCCTGTTCTCCTTCACACTTGAATACTTCAGCCATTTTTATTAGATTGTGACAGTGACAGAGGGGTAGAGTGACAAAGGGAGAAAACAAAGGATTATTTATTCAATGTATGAGGTTGATGCAGAAGGTATATTAGGTTATTTTATATATGTGATATAAAGGGAGACGAGTCGAGTGAAATTTCTTTTTAACAGATTCATTATCGTTCTCATAGACCAGATGATGCTTACGGCCTCATTTATCTTTACCTACTGGCTTTCGTTTCACAGCGGTTTGTCACCCGGTAAATCGTATATTCCTTGGGAGGATTATATTATACCATTCCTGATAATAAACGTTTATTGGCTTTTATTATTTGCAGTTTTCGGGCTGTACGGAAAATGGAAGAACACATCAAGGTTTGATGAGATTATCTCCTTGTATAAAACTATAACAGTCGGCGCAGTATTGTTCGTCATAATAGCATTTTCCTCAGTTCTCAGCATTTCTTCAAACAAGCTCATAGCCTTTGGATACTGGGCATCTCTCATTGTCCTTGTCGGTGCCGGAAGGCTTTCTATACGTACCGTTCAACGTGCACTTATTTTCAAGGGGGTAGGACTAAGATCCTCGCTCATAGTAGGCACTGTTGACCTCATGACGGAAATGATAAAGAAAATTAAAAAATACCCGGCGCTTGGATATAATATCGTCGGGATTGTTCCTATCAATATTTCGCGAAAGAAAAAAAGTGTCGAAGGTAAAAAGGTTCTCGGTTCAGTAAAAGATCTCCATGATATTATTAAAAATCACGGTATCACCGATGTACTTATCGCGCTTGAATTTAAAGAGGATGAGGAGATATTCAATATTATTTCAGCGGCAGGCTCGTTTGATGTTGATTTTTCTATATTGCCAGGCCCGTCCGATGTACTTTCGGGGCGCATGATGTTCAATCAACTTTACGGCTTTCCGATGATTCGTATACTTGCCGAACCCATACCTCCGTGGGAGAAAAATGTAAAACGCTTGCTGGACTTAAGCATAAGTATACTGGCGCTGGTATTATTTTCACCTCTAATATTATTGATGGCCGCGGCAATCAAACTCGACTCAAAAGGGCCGGTATTTTACATGCAGGAGCGCATTGGATATCGCGGCCGAAAGTTTAAACTATGGAAATACCGTTCCATGATCATAGATGCGGAAAAAGAATCCGGCCCGATATGGGCTGACAAAAACGACAGTCGTGTTACACGTATGGGCAAGATATTACGCAGATTACGGTTGGATGAACTGCCGCAGATTTATAACATTATTAAAGGCGATATGAGTATAGTCGGGCCTCGGCCTGAAAGAGAATTCTTTGTTGAAAAGTTCAAGAAAATAATCCCGTATTACTCCTTGAGACTAAAAGTAAAACCAGGGCTGACGGGCTGGGCTCAGATAAAGCATAATTACGATCGTTCGCTGGACGATGTAAGGGAAAAACTGAAATATGATCTTTATTATATTGAAAATATGAGCCTTAACATGGATTTCAAGATTCTCATTGCCACGATTTTTGTTGTTGTTGGCCAGAAAGGCGCACACTGATGGTCTCACAACTTAAAAATAGAAATTTTCCAAAAATCTCATCAGGGACTGTAAAGGCGCTGGCTTTTATCGTGCTCGTCGGGAGCGCGCTTGCTTTCTGGCTCTATACCCAGCGGATTTATTCTTACATACGTGAATTTCAGAATGCTGTAGTCAAAACTCAGGTACAGATTTATTTGAATATCATTGACCCCCGGTCATCGTTTGACACGGGCATTCCATCCGGGCTTTTTGAAAACGTTATCAGGAAGGCTCCCTATCCGATAATATTTACCGATGAGAATTTAAACCCAAAACAGGGACATTGGCATACTGTTGGTATAGGCCCCAATGATTCCACAAAGGCATCTCATGAGAAACTGAGAAACATGGTCAGGAAGATGGATAAGGTTAATCCTCCTGAACGATATCCCATACTGGGTATTGAAACGCGCACTGATACTCTGACGGTGTATGAAATGCACTTCAGAATGAAAGCATCAAAGATGCCTGTAATGGTTACCGACGGGTCGGGGAAACTGTTCTATGCAAGGAACACTGCCATTGATCTCTCCGATACAGCGGCAGTCAACAATGCTGTCAGAATTCTGGATTCACGCGTCCGTCCAATGAAGTTCCGTAAATCCGATGAACAGACGCTGGTTTTTCACAGCATGCAGCCACGGAGAAGATGGCCTTTTGTTGTCGTTAAAAACGGCAGGGAACCGCTTTATTGGAACGATATCGGTGTCACTCCCTATGATACGACTGCGGCAGGGAAAGAAAAAATCATAGATGCAATAAGTGAAATCAGCAGAAATGGTATCGTCTATGATATAGTTGCCCGGCGCGATGTCGTGGTTGAAAGAACAGAGTTATTCCATTACGGCGACCTGCCTTTTCTCATGTTAATCGGATGGATGCCGGTTATCGAGCTTGTTGTAATATTAATCCTTTTTTCAATCGGATTTATCGGTTTTATGAATATTAAAAATGCCGAACAGCGTTCGATCTGGGTTGGTATGGCAAAAGAAACAGCTCACCAGTTCGGAACTCCGATAAGCTCCCTGCACGGATGGTTTGAATTGATAAAATCAGAGCAGAATACCGAGATGTTAAACAGGGCTTTGCCGGATATGGAATATGATTTACAAAGGCTGACCAAAGTCGCCGAACGTTTTTCAAATGTCGGATCGATACCTGAGTTGAAACCAACTAATCTTTCAGACGTGATTGAAGAAATACTGGATTACTTCAGCACTCGTGTGCCCCGCATGGGTAAAAGTGTTTCCCTTGAGAGGCATTACGAGGGTTTGAAACCTGTTATGGGCAACCACGAACTTCTAAGCTGGGCTTTCGAGAATATGATAAAAAACTCACTTTACGCAATTGAAGCATCGAGGATGCCTGTCACCAAAGATGCTTTGAACAAAAAGCATCAACGAAGCCTTGAAGGAAAGATTGAGGTGAGCGGAACGATGACGAAAAACCTCCGTCATGTTATCATCGATTTTAAAGATAACGGAAAAGGAATTGCATACACTAACCAGAAAAAGGTTATGAAACCAGGCTTTACCACAAAAAAAAGAGGATGGGGGCTCGGCCTCAGTCTGGTAAAGAGAATTATTGATGATTATCACGGCGGGGAAG
>JABHYP010000443.1 GCA_018656855.1 Candidatus Latescibacterota bacterium
CAACAATATGCTGTGCATCAGCCGCCGAACCGCCGTTTCCGAATGCGAAAACGGTGCCGCCGCTGCAAAACGATTCTGCTATGATGAGCGCAGAGTGTTCGATCTCTTTAACAAACTCGCTGTCTGAGAGGATGTTATCTATCATCTCCCTGTGTTCAGAGATGGAGTCTGTAATTCTTTCGATCAGGTCCATGTGAATTGTTCCTTTACAGGTGCAATAATAGCCTTGGGTATGACAATAAAGTTTCTATTTTTCTATATTTTTTAATTTGATTCAAATTTACTCAAGAGTTCTATTGCTTATCCTTAATATTATCACAAATGTCTTTTAAAATTTCAATTTCGTCTTTTTTGAACTCTCTATTATTAGACAGATAAATTAAAAATGGTGCAATAGAATTATCAATAGTATCTGAGACTTTTTTAAAAATTTGGGGCAATACTTTGGATTTTGAAACATTTGAAGAATACAGCCATATAGGACCAAATCGTCTACGCTTAATAAAACCTTTAGTAACCATAGTTCCAAGTATTGTGTTTATAGTAGTATATTCTCTTTTCTTGTCTTTCTGAGTGCCTTCGTGTATATCTCGCGCAGTACATTCCCCTTTTTCCCATATAACTTTTAGTAAAGTGAATTCTACATCTGTGATATTTTGCATTTCTTCTCCTAAATATTAGATTAATCTTTCCTTAAATCTATTTTTTAAAGGTAAGTATTACAACTATACAAATATAAAATAATTTTAAAAATAAATATTAGTATCAAATTATTATACGAAATTATGTCAAATAAGTCTACAATAATTTTATAGGATTGCTGATTTTCGATGCATAAGG
The DNA here is from genome assembly GCA_018656855.1 of Candidatus Latescibacterota bacterium. Taxonomy (GTDB): domain Bacteria; phylum Latescibacterota; class Latescibacteria; order Latescibacterales; family Latescibacteraceae; genus JABHYP01. The sequence continues at coordinate 841 of JABHYP010000443.1, forward strand.
TCAAAATATATGTAAAAAAAGTAAAAATTATCTTGACATATGTGTTTATAATATTATATTGTGGCAGTAGTATTGGTAGCAATGCAATACTGTTATGCGCTTTTAGAATAATTAATAATCCATATTATTCATTAGAAACCGAGTGTTGCTTAACTTAATAACTAATTTGATAATTAAATGTATAAAACCAATAAATTAATAATTACAATAATATCACTCCAATTATTTTTTTCTCTGTATAGTTTCGCTGATAACAAGCCAGATATGCTTTTTTTCTACTCCAGGGATTGTGAGCATTGCATTGAGGTTAAAAATGAATTTTTACCAGGTTTTCTTAAGAGATATCAAAAGCATTTTAATCTTGTTGAACTGGAAGTTTCAAAATTGGCCTATTTCGATTCCCTTTTAACTATAGAGTCAAGAGTGAATTTTCCTGAAGAGAAAAAAGATTTTCCTGCAATTTACTTTATGGGAACTCTGATCGAGGGTGAAATGCCTATTCAGAATGAGCTTGAAACAGTTGTAAAGAATTATTTAGCGAATCCTGATTCAGCCAAGAAGGTTGATAGGGAAGTAATGAAGAAAGTTCCATAAATGAACCTAATGAATAATGGAGGTTAGCTAATGAAAGTCAATATACAGAATTGCATTTTAATGATTATGCTTTCGTTAACCTTAGTACCTGAAACAGTTTTTACTCAACAAGAATCTGACCCACTATGTGGCCCCAAAAGTCTTCTTAAAATTTGCCAGCTTCTGGAGGTGCCCGCAACACTTGATGAATTATGTGAACTCAGCAAATACGATGAAAAAACAGGAACAAACATGCTCACTCTATACAAAGCGGCTATTGCAAAAGGATTGAATGTTACTCCAATGCAGTTATCATTAAAACAGCTTTGTGATAGTGAAAGTTATGCTATAGCTCATACTGATGACAATCACTTTCTCATTATTTTAAAATGTTCATCTGAGGATGTAGCAATTAACGATATGGGAAAAATATACTCCCTGAAAAAAGATGATTTTAATAAAATATGGAAAGGAAATGCACTTGTTTTTATTAAGGGTGCAAATAAAGAATTAAATAATAAAACATCAAAAGTTGAAGGACCGATCATCGATTTTGAATACAAATTGCACGATTATGGTGAAGTAGAAAAAGGTGATGTTATTTCCCATTCTTTTACATTTAAAAACACAGGAACAGATACACTTGAGATAAGAGAAGTCCGATCATTATGCAGCTGTTTAAAAACTTATATTCCGGAAAATTATTATCCACCTGGAGAAATGGGTAATATAGAAATAACTTTTGATACAAAGTCAGTATCTAAAGGATTTAATGCTAAAAAAATCTATGTTCAATCGAACGATCCTATCGAACCAATCTTAGAATTAGCCTTGATGGCAAATATTAGAACTCCGGTATATATATTCCCCGAGAGATTGTTGCTTGATAATATCCCGATGAATGAAGAAATAGAACGTGAAGTCATTTTAAGAGATGATTATGAAAGGCTTAAAATAGAAAGAATCAGCGTACCCGAAGGGATAAAAAGCGAAATTCTTCCATCTATAACAGAGAATGGAGTACTAAAGATACCTATAAAGCTCACGATCAAATCTAGTGATAATCCAATATCCTTTAAAAAACAAATTACAATTTACACTAATATAGAAAATCAACCTGAAATAATAATTCCTATACAAGGTAACATTATAAATAATTTTAAAGTTATTCCACCCCAGATCCTTTTCACTTCAGTTGATGCCGGTACTACAGTAACCAAAGAAATTACTCTTACAAACAAATCCGGCAAAAAGGTCAAGTTAACTGAAATAACTTCATCGAGTGAAAATGTGAAGATAGAAAAAACATCTATTGATAATGGCTCAAGGTATGAATTGAAAGTTACACTTAATGCTCCACAAGAAGAGATAACTATAAAATATAATTTGAATATTTCCATAGAAGGCGAAAAAAACTCGGTTATTACAATTCCCTTGTATGCAAGGATTGTTAATGGCCATAAACAATAAAATGTTACTGTTTGAAAAGGGAAATATTATGAAAAAATTGTATTGTATTGCAATTATTACATTTTGTATAAAAATATTTTTGTTAAACACTCTTTCTTTTGGAGAAGAAAAACCTAATAGAATTTTTCTAACACCAGAACTTGAGGAAATATATGAAATTGCCTCTTTGGGCGATATGATGATTACAAGTGCAAAAGGATATGTGACATGGGAAAAAATATTCATTGATAATCAAAGAGATATATTTTACAAATTTTATCCTGATTTTAATAAGCATCCAACAAAAATGTTAAATTTAAATGATGCCGTTGGTACAAAAATTGAAGGATTATTCGCTTTAGATGGTATAAAAAGGCGATGTGATATATATGAATTAAATACAGTGTTTTATCAGCCAGAGAATGAACTTTATTTGAAAATTGCCGATTATAAATCTGAATCAATTTATAAAAGTGTTTACAATGGAGAAGCAATATATCAGATGGTCACTAGACGTAAAACGAATAGGGGGAAAAATGAAATTAATCCTTCTGGTTTTATCCGAAGTGTTAATGATAAAACAATGTTCGAATCCAATAATCTGAATTTGTTACATAATCTGGGAGATATAAATAGTCTAAAAATAGCTTCTATATTTCAAGATGACAGGTTTTCTAAGTTTGAAATTATCGGAGAAGAAAAAAAAGAAACATATATTTGCAAAATTTTACAAGCTGAGATATCAGATACAGATTCTACGATTACTTTATGGCTTGCTCGAGAATTACTATATCGGCCGGTATTTATTGAAATTAAGGACTCGGAATGGTTGACAACAGAAAATATTTCTTATCGTAAATATAGTACGGATATATGGTTTCCTGATTCAAAAGTAACGAAATTATTTTCACTTCAAAATAACTCTGGAAAAAAAGCACTTTTTCGAATCCTGAAACTAAATATTAATAAAGGTTATGAAATCAACTGCACATTTCCTGAAAATTATTTTGAATTACAATTTCCCTGTGGAATTCAGGTTGAAGATTTAAGAACAGGTGAAAGATATACTACTGAAGAAGGAGATAAATTTGATATTGTTGAATGGTATGATTTTCTTCGAAAACCTTATTAAAATATTACGGCAGGTATATAATTAGTAATATTGGGTGCATTAATAAATTAAGAAAAAAGGAGGTGATAAAATGAAATCCAAGGTTGCAATATTAATGCTTGTAAGCTTAGTGTTTGTTAGCATTTTAACATCATTTTCCTTTGCTGATAGTATGAAAATATTGTCAGACAGAGAAATGGTGAAACTTACTGGTGGTGGTACAGTTTTTGATCATGAATGTAAATGGAAGGATTGCCCTTCCCCCAGTACACAACGTTGGTCTAATTGTTATTCTAACCCAAGTACTAATTGTACATATCTAACTGGTGTAGTAGGACAGTGCACTGATTATGGGGATCCTCCTCCTAGATATGGTTATGATTGTATTGATTAATGATTTATTAAATGTAATCCGGTAATACAATTAATAATCCCTGCCGTAATATAATATTTCCCTGTGCAAATCTATTTATAATTTTTATTAATATTGAATAAAAGCAATATAATATAAGGTTCTGCAGCATAGACAAACCGATCCAACTATAAATATTCAACTCTCTTTTCTAACTCACCCCCTATGTCCCCCTCTCTAAAATTATAGAGGGGGATGGCCATGTGTACTATGACACTCGTGAATAAAAAAATTCACATAAAGCAAAAAAACACTTGCAGAAAAATTTTATCAAAGTACTTTATAAAAATAAATCTATTTCATAAAATATTTTGAAAAGCTCTTTTACAGCGCTTATGGTCATTTTTTTCTATCATGTTGACAGGTATAGCATGAATACCGAAGTTATTTCTGTGAAATGGATTCTCGCTGGTTTCTTTCTCATTATTGGAATTACAGCTTCGGCACACAATCTTCGCGCCGAAAATATCTACGAACTCCGCAAACTCACTGAAAAAGAATGGCTCGATATGTCCACCGAGGAGCGGCTGCGTGCGCTTTCAACTGCGGTAAGGCATGTGCCAGACCAGACTTTTCTCGGCGATTTCGGCAGATACCGCGACCTCTACAAAAAATGGGGATACGAGTATTATGAAATGGAAGATGGTTACGAAAACTATTCCCATCGTGATTTCATCAATTACTATCATGTAGAGAACCGTCGGAGAAAGTGGTCGTATAACGAATTCGGCGACAGGATGACATTGATGAGAGGCACAGGAGGCATTTGGAGGGAAAAATATTATGATGATGGAACATACTCGGCAGCAAATCCTTGGGGTTATATTAACTCTGATAATAGTTCAAATGGTGTTTGGGTGGTGAAAGAATCGACACGCAACTGGGTTTATTCAGTTATCGGGGCTCAGAGCTTAAGAACCACTTTTACCCCGCTTACTCTGTCAATACCGGATATAAACGGTGTGTCATTCGATTTTCAGACCGATAATACTTCCTTGAAGATTGTCAATTCCTATTCAACAGTTATGTTAAGAGGCGTCCGTCTAGAGAGAAAATTCGGTGCTTTGTCACTTGGAACTTCGTATGTCACGAAGTATGGAATACAGAGAAACAGGTTAGGAGGAAGCGAATGGCGCGGCACGCTTAATAAGTATACATCGACACCAATCATGGTTGCGGTTCGTTTCCTCGACGATTCACCTGAAGACAGGGAAGGCGGTCCGGTTGTGTACGATATAGGACTCAAAATTAACGGTAGGTATCGTCCTGATATCCAGCCGCAGATTATTACGGATGATGTTTCCCTTGAATACACAAGCGCTTCGACAGATATATCCGAACAAAAATATCTTTTCCCATATTTTAGAGAAGGATACGTTAATTATCTTAATGACGGCGATCCCTCTCTGCCCAAGTATCTAGATTATATGTCCTACAACGATTTAATCAGAGGTATGAACGGACAGACATTATATTCCAGATTCAGCAAATCCCTCGCGAGCAGGTATTATACTCTCACAGAATTATCTAATAAACCACTCCGGGCAAATGGAACGGATACACTCGTATGTTTGTTCGATCTTGCAAGCTGTACCGAAAAGATATACAGTATCGAGGCAGTCACCACTGTTGCAAACGATTACTGCATTCAAACCACTATGATACATACGACTAACGCCAGGGGAGGCCATACCCCTTCCGGAGATAACCTTGGCTGGTATGATGCAACGTTCTGGCGGACTGCAGCGCAGGCCGAGGGGAATATAAAAGACGGATCAAATATTCGCACTGTTAAAGTTGATTTCGGATACCAGACAGCCAATACCATATACGGATTCGATGCAGATTTCAATTACCTGGGTTTCAAGATACAGGGAGAATATGTTACCAATATTCAACGCTACATGTTTCCTGAAGGGCTTGCGGGCACGGGAATTCAAATAAGATATCCTGTTATTTTACCTCAGCGGAAAGGGCATCGCTGGTCAGTGGAAGATCACGCATATTATGTAACAACTTCAAAAGACTGGGAGAAATTCGGTTTTGCCGCCGAGGTATTCAAAATGGGAAAGTTCTACCGCCCTTACATAGAATATTCTTTCGGAAACATATCATGGAGGTATCCATTAATTGAAGATAATGACGATTATGACCGGTATTCTGACAATAAAGAATACGGCGATATGGACGGGGTGTTTCCCGGCAGAGATGAGGATAAAGACGGTCTACCGGATACCAACAAAAATTTTAATGATCTACCTGACTACGAGGAACCGTTCATGATGCTTGACATCGACCCGGATGAGTTTACATTCGGTAACGATTACAATAATAATACCATACCCGACTTTCGCGAAAACGATATAAAATTAGATACGCCCTATGACCTCGACCGTCAGGGACGCCATTTTTCCCTAAGATTTACTCCCCAGAAAAGTGTTAATGTAATTCTCGGCTCCCTTCGTACAACAGGTGTAGGAATCTCAAACAGGACATACGATGATTATGCAAAATTTAACCTGAATTACGATGTTTTCGATATTGGCAAACTGTATGCCGAATACAGGTATGAAAAAATACAGGATAATATTCGTGATAGGTATGTTAAGTATGAAAAGACTGATGAGGAAATGGATGAAACTGACCAGTTACCGATACATTATAACATGACTTACGATGAACTTGAATACCGTAATTCAAGAGTAAACAGATTGTGGATCGATTCCGCTTTCAGAGCGGTACCATCGGTAACATTTGAAAATTATATAAAAATTGAAAATAATAAACAGATTGAAGGTATCATGTACGACAGATCCTTCCAACCTCATGATGTGCTCGCCACTCTTGCTCTAATGAATAAACTCGTCTATACAAAGCGATGGGGCAACTGGATATTCTCGCCGGGAATAAAGCTGAGGATTTACAAGAGAGCTCGCTCAGAATCACTCCAGCCGCTCGATCACTACTTGGAGCGGATACCGATTGTTATGCTGAAATACGTGGTTTCGCCCCTAACCGACATCGCGCTTGGAATGCAGGGTATTCCCGGATGTGAGTATTATTACAACGACCATATAATGAGCCGTAATTCATTTAAACGCCGCACATACACGCTTCAGTTACAGAACAGATCGGAATATTTCGGATACGATATATGGGCTTCAGTCGGGGCAACGTTGGATACGATAGACTTCCAGAAACCTTATAGAAAAGTTGAGAATTATAAAACAACCGGGACTTTTGTGAGGGTATATTGTGGGTGGGAATAGGATTAGTAAGGCGTGAAAAGTTTTAATGTATTGTATGAAAAGAACCACCATGTTTTTGTGTCAACTGTTCTTTTCCTCGGCCTTGAGAGCCCTGTCCATAATAGAGTAGACACGCTCAACCATCGTGCCCGGGTCTTCGAGAAGACCGGATTCAGCGAGGGCATTGTCATAAATCTGCTCGACACATAACTGGAGGAAACCTTTGTCGCTTTTCCCATCACGTAGCTTTTTCAAAGTAGTGATGATCTCGTGATCGGGATTTATTTCAAGAACTTTCGTACCCGAAATACCGAAATCCCTGTCAGAGGCCTTCATGATACGCTGCATGGTTGTGGTGACAGCCTCATCAGGATTTACAATAATTGCGGGTCTGTTGATATAGCGTTTGCTTTCCCTGACCTCGGTTACTCTGTCTCCGAGAGTATCTTTCATCCACTGTGTCAGATTCTTTATATCATCCGGGGAAAGGACAGGTTCATCTTTCTTTTCTCCGGTATCATCCGGGGGTAGTTCAATATTTGCGGAATCCGCGCTCACCAGCTTTTTCCCATCATAATCCATAAGCGCGGTCATGACAAAGTCGTCATAAGGCTCATACAGATATAGTACCTCGATACCCCGCTTTCTGAACGCTTCCATATAGGGCCCGCGTTCTATTTCTTCACGCGAACGGCCGTTGATATAATATATAGTCTCCTCTCCTTCTTTCAGGCGGCCGGTATAGTCTGCTAACGAGACATACTCATCCTTGTCGGTAAAACTTGATCTGAACCTGAGAAGTCCGGAAAGTTCTTTGCGATTCTCGAAGTCGGTTACAACACCTTCCTTGATAAATCTGTTGAATAATTCCCAGAATTTATTGTACTTTTCGGTATCTTTTGAGACTTCATCTTCCAGAAAACGAAGGATCCTTTTTGTTAGGAATTTTCCGATCTTGCGGAAAACGAGATTATCCTGCAGGGTTTCCCGGGAAATGTTGAGAGGAAGATCGGCGGAGTCGACCACACCGTGAATGAACCTCAGGTATTCCGGAAATAGTTTATCTGTATTCTGCTCAACAAGCACTTTTCTGCAATAGAGGCTGACAGATGGTTTGAGTTTCATAAATCCGAATTGCTCAAGGTTGGACGCCGGCACATAAAGAATCGACGAAAGCTGTATTGGCGCATCGGATGTGAGATGCAGCCGGTATGTGGGTTCACTTTCGGAAGTGGAGAGGAACTTGAAAAATTCATTATATTCACTATCGGTCACCTCAGAGGGCATTTTTGTCCAGATCGCCTGTGCCGTATTGATTTTTTCGCCGTTAACGAGAACTGGGAAAGGAACAAAATTTGAATATTTCTTTATGATTCTTTTGACATTATCATCATCTTCGTATTCGTATGCATCACCTTTGAGTTTTACTATGACAGAGGTTCCGCGGGAAAGGTCATCTATTTTTGTAATCGTATATTCGCCGACACCGTCACTTTTCCATTCGTACCCTTTGGCGGTCGGTTTAAATGATCGGGTTTGAACACGTACTTCTTCGGCAGACATGAAAGCTGAATAAAAACCGACACCAAACTTTCCGATTATATCCGAGTCGAGTTTCGTGTCTTCGGGAAGGTTTTCGACAAAACCCCGCGTTCCGGATTGCGCAATGGTTCCCAGGTTATTAACAAGTTCATCGTGGGTCATTCCCACTCCGGTATCGGTTATGGTAATTGTGTGTTTTTTCTTATCAGTGTCGACCCTGATCTCAAACGGGGCATCCTTATCGTTATAATTTGTCTGCACAAGAGATTCATGGCGCATTTTCTCAAGCGCGTCGGTGGCGTTCGATACCAGTTCACGGATAAAAATATCGCGATGTGTGTACAGTGAATTAATGACAATATCAAGAACCTGTTTGACTTCAGCCTTGAATGATCTGGATTCCGTGGCGGTAGATTCTTTTTGTGATTTCATATAAACTTCTCCTTTGTGCTGTTTTTCTGAATTATTCTGGCTAATTTTTTCTTCATGCTAAACTTGTGTTGTTATTAAATGTCATATATAAAAATGATAATAAATATACAAAAAAATATTTGTATCTGAAAAGTGTAAAGTAAAAAATCTGCAAAAGAATTTCCAATTCACTAAGACGTCATTTACGCAAAATGGTTCCATTACCGGATTAAAAAAGTACTTACATATTAGTAATATTGTATTTATATTCAATATCTATGGAGTAAACACTTATGACCTATCAAGGATTATTCACAAATTTATTTTTTGCCGTATGGGGAAGATGAAAACATCATGAACAGTAGGGTTTGATGAACCAAATCCTACAACGTAATTCTGAAATATGACAACGGACTAATTTTGAGTTTTGAATCTTGAATGTACTTAAAGGGGAAACCGATCATGCCGAAAAAAATGAATCGCAGAGAGATATTGAAAGGGAGTGCCGCTATGTCCTTAGGAATGCTGGCAGGTGAAAATGTCTGCGGAGCAGCGGATGAGAACCCGTTTCCACCCAAAAAGATTATTAATAAATCTCCAGTGCGGTATTCGCCTCTTGCATATCTGGAGAAAGTTGCCGATAAAAAACCTCATCTTTCCTTTAGTGCCTCAAGCAGAAATGAAGCCGAAGACTGGCAGAAAAAGCTCCGCGTTAAGCTCTGGGAATTACTTGGCGAGAAGCATAAACCAGGCGCTAACGTCCCTGAAGGAAGACTTCTCGAAACAGACAGGCTTGAGGATTACACACGCGAGAAATGGGAACTCGATATTGTCCCGGGCCGTTCAATGCCATTTTATGTGCTTAAACCGAATTCAGGAAATAAGCCGTACAAAACTGTGGTATGTCTCCACGGTCATGGCGGCGGTGCGCGTGATATAATCGACATGCCTATGAATGATGAAGCCCGCGAGCTTATACAGATATTGAATACAGATTACGCTCTACAATGTGTAAAGAGGGGGTGGTGTGCCATAGCGCCGGAGTTATTTGCTTTCGGAGAGCGTGTTGACTTTGTCGAGGGTGCGCGTTCCGGTTTCGACGGCGGCTGTGAAAAGCCGTTTTTGAATGCGGTACAGATCGGAAAAACCCTTATCGGAATCCGTGCGAAGGATATCTGTACTCTGATAGACTGGATGTCTTCACAGAGCGAGTTTGATCTTACCAATCTGCCCTGTGTCGGGCTTTCCGGCGGAGGAATGATGACCATGTACACGGCGGCTCTGGATGACAGGATCAAAAGAGCG
>JABHYP010000444.1 GCA_018656855.1 Candidatus Latescibacterota bacterium
ACTGTAAACCGTCATTCTCCAGGCGGTCGAATGAAATGCCACCGTAGATCGGCGTGAGAGTTGAAATCTCCTCCATGATCTCACTGGGATGTGAGAACTCAAATCCCTTGCCGCCCAGCCTGCTGGCAATCTGGCATGTTCTCCACCAGTCGGGTTGAGCGTCTCCGGGAGGGTCAAGGGCTTTTCTTATCCGTTGAATTCTCCTCTCTGTGTTCGTAAAAGTGCCGTCCTTCTCGGCGTAGGACGCTGCAGGCAGGACTACATCGGCAAATCGTCCGGTTTCCGAAATAAATATATCCTGAGAAACGAAAAAATCCAGTTTTTTTATCGCTTCCTCGACATGATTGGCATTTGCCTCGCTCAGTATCGGATTTTCGCCGACTAGATAGAGCGCTTTGATTTTTCGATCGTATATCGCATCGAATATTTCAGTATGTGTCAGACCGGGAGAACTGTCAAGGCTGCAGTTCCAGGCTGATTCAAACTTTTCCTGTACTTCGAGATCGTTCACTTTCTGGTAGCCGGAATATACATTCGGCAGAGCACCGAGGTCACAAGCGCCCTGGACATTATTCTGTCCCCGCAGAGGATTAACGCCTGATGACGATTTTCCGACATTCCCTGTCAGCATTGCGAGATTGCTTGTAGCAAGGACATTATCGGTGCCATGCGTGTGCTGCGTAATACCCATCGCAAAGAAAATCGATGCGGGTTTGAGCGTGGCAAACCACTGTGCCGCCTCAATAATCTTTTCCAAGGGCACACCTGTTGTCCTGCTGACAAAATCCTGATCATACGCTTTGAGCGACTCTCTGAACACTTTGAAATTTTCGCAGCGTTCCTCGATAAAAGCCGAATCATGGAGATTCTCATCTATAATCACACGCATCATTCCCATGAGGAGCGCCACATCGGTACCGGGGAGGTGCTGGAGAAAGATATCGGCATGCCGGCACAGATCAATTTCCTTGGGATTGGCGACAATGAGCTTGGCGCCGTTTCTGACCGCCTTCTTCATCTCGTTCCCGATGACGGGATGAGCCTCTGTAGTGTTGGTACCGATGGCAAGAATACAAGCGGTACTGCTAATTTCTCCGATGGAATTAGTCATTGCTCCGCTGCCGAAACTCTGGGCAAGACCGGCAACGGTTGGAGCATGACAGAGTCTGGCACAATGATCGACATTGTTTGTACCCATAACCGCACGCGTAAATTTCTGAATAATATAATTTTCTTCATTCGTACACTTTGCCGAGGATAGTGTAGCGAATTCCTCTCCACGGATACTGGAAAACTTTTCTGTAATGAGTTCGAACGCCTCTTCCCATGTTGCCTCAACGAGCGAGCCGTTTTTCTTGATAAGAGGTTTGGTCAACCGGTCGGGATGGTTGATGAATTCATATCCGAACCGTCCCTTGGCACAGAGACTGCCTTTATTCACAAAATTTTCCCTGTCGGCGCGGACACTAACGATTTTTTTTCCCCGAACACCGAGATAAAAACCACAGCCCACTCCGCAGTAAGGACATGTTGTTTTCACCTCACGTGAGGGGCGGCGGTAGTTTTTCGGCATCAGCGCTCCCACGGGGCACCGTGATACACATTCCCCGCACGATTCACAGACAGATTCTTTGATGGGATTGTCTAAAAAGACGCCAATTTTCGTATCATATCCCCGATAAAGGAAATCGATAGCATTGACTCCCATAATTTCATCACAGGTCCTCACGCAAATCCCGCAGAGGATACACTTGTTCGGATCGAGATCAAAGAAGGGATTGGATGTGTCGATAGGAAAAGTTCGTTCCGAGTGTCTCAGGCGTTCCAGACGCTCTTGCTCAATTCCTACATAGGCGGCAACACGCTGCAGCTCGCACTGGTCGTCCGCTGAACAGTCATGGCAGACCGGCGGATGATTTGCAAGAAGCAGTTCCACAGCCACCCGTCGCACTTTATCAACCTCCGGACTCTCAGTCCAGACAACAAGATTGTTCTCAACTGGAGTCTTGCATGATATCACCATCCCCATTCCCTCGATTTCAACCATACAGAGCCGGCAGACACCGACCGGTTCAAGATCAGAGTGATAGCACAGGTGCGGGATATAAATGCCGTTTTCCAGAGCCGCTTCCAGTACGGTCTTGCGGTTGTCGGCAGTAACCTGAAGACCGTCGATTGTCAGTGTGCATGTATCCATTATATATTTCTCCATCAGTCAGTTTACGACTGGAGTGCCTGTTCCCCGTCTTCGGTCTCCAGATTGTACCTAAGACAGCGTCCGGCCTCTTTAATTGCCATAATAATAACCATAAGCCATTATTATTTCACTATTCAGGCAATTATCTCCCATAATAACTTATACCTCTATAATATTTCTTAATTCATCCAATTTCATTTCCCCTACCAAACTCAATACTTTAAGCGATTAACATCACTCGACTAACACTGCTTCAAACTTGCACACTTCCAAACAAATACCACATTTATTACATTTATTAAAATCAATTTCATGCGGTTCTTTCTTGTTTCCTGAAATTACTTCTTGCGGACAGTTCTTTGCGCATACAGTACACCCAGTACATTTTTCACTATCAATATAATATTTGATTAATCCCTTGCATACCTTTGCAGGACATTTTTTATTTTTGACATGAGCCTCATACTCATCACGGAAGTAACGTATTGTTGTCAGTACGGGATTCGGAGCAGTCTGGCCGAGACCGCAGAGTGAGCCCTTTTTAACAGCCTCGGCTAAATCTATCAGCAAATCGATGTCCTCTACCTCACCCTTTCCCTTCGTAATGTCCTCCAGAATTTCCAGCATCTGGCTTGTACCCAGCCGGCAGGGTACACACTCTCCGCATGACTCTTTCCGAGCGAAATCCAGGAAGTAACGAGCGAAGTCCACCATGCAGTTGTTTTCATCCATAACGACCATACCGCCAGAACCCATGATTGTTCCGGCTGCATCAAGTGAGTCATAATCTACCGGTGTATCCAGCAGGTCGGCAGGAATGCAGCCTCCCGATGGACCGCCCGTTTGAACAGCCTTGAATTGCTTGTCTTCAAGAATCCCTCCTCCAATTTCAAATATCATCTGCCGTAAAGTGATGCCCAGAGGTGCTTCAATAAGACCGGTCCGTTTTATCTTACCAACCAAGGCAAAAGTTTTTGTGCCACTGCTTTTCTCGGTGCCGTATTGAGCAAACCAGTCGGCTCCATACTGTAAAATTCGGGCAACAGACACAATGGTTTCTACGTTATTG
>JABHYP010000445.1 GCA_018656855.1 Candidatus Latescibacterota bacterium
ACTTATAGTTTCAAAGCTGTAACGCATGAAAAATTGTTGTCAACCTCTCTAATTATATATTAATAATATATTAAGGTTTACTTTCAGTCTCCCCACTTTAGTGGGGGACTGGTAATGTCGTAACTCAGTAAATGATTTAGCTTTTGCCTCCGGTCTTCGCTTCAAACATTATTATCTTCTTTTCAGGGTTAATGATGAAAAAAGGCCGCAGCTCTTTCAAACCTTGCTCTAACTTACCTCACTCACATAAAGAAAAAAGCCTGTGCTTTTCCTGCTTAATGCTGTAAAAAAACGGTAACGCTTCCGACCAGAGAAGAATGTTACCGTTTTATAGTCAGCCACTTATCCTACGAAAGAGAGATATCTGTATATTCGTTATCGCTTATCTTGGCGTAACCAACAGATAATCCTGTCTCAAAAAACTCTCAATCTTTCAGTGATTAAAATCATTAATTAGATTTTCTAATTATATCAGTATGTAATGCCACTTTTCCGTGTTCTCTATATATAATATTACATGATTATAATGATATACTAGCATGCATATGATATATTTGAATAATTGTCGTATTTGTCCCGAACGGGATTTATCCACCGATGGATTTATCCAGGTTATTTCGTGGATTTTTCATGGACATCATGGATTTATCCACTGATGGTTTTATCCAGGTTATTTCGTGGATTTTTCATGGACGTCATGGATTTATCCACTGATGGATTTATCCAGGTTATTTCAGAATAGTTTTTTAGTATATATTGCTCAAATATTCAATTATATACAGGCATAATACTGTAATACTTAATTAATAAGTGAATTATTCTGAGATTCAGAATGACTTCCGCAAAACCGATTCTAAGAGATGATTCTAAGAAAGCATATTATGCCTTTAAAACAGTGTATTACACGTATCTTTCTGAATCATTAAATAATATGGTGACAGATTCTGAGATTTAGAATGACTATTTTTTAACACCTTTTCTAAGAGATGATTCTAACAAAGTCGTTTGCAGTGAAACACTTTAAATATCAATGTTTAAAGCAAATTATTCTAAGATACATGGTTTTTGTTAAATAACTACGTTAAATCAGAATGTTATGCATATATAACTGAATACTTAAAATAATCAGTAATAAATTCCGACACGTCGGAATCCATTTTTTAACACGGTATTTGCCGTTAATATCGATTACAATGAAAATACACAAAATATCAGATATATATGAAAATTTTTTGGCTATAATGACTCTTTTTGATTAATTAATTACATAAAAACAATTTATTGTGCTCATAGTACTGATTATTATGATTACCCAGTGACACTTTCCGACACGTCGGAACCCATCCTTCAAATCAATGTTTCTGACAGCGTCATATAGATATCCTGATTAAACAATCAACCAAGGAGGATATCATGACAATATTGATCGGACTGATACTTAGCTGCGTTTTTGTGGCATTCATGTATGGCTGGATGAGAGCATTCACGTCTCTTCCCTCGTAATGGGAAGCGGAGGCGGCAACGTCTTCGTGATTTTTTTGTTATATTAGTTTGATAGCGGCAAGATTCTAATATATTTGGATAAATCATTTTTCCGATGTCAGAACGATTTTATCAGATGCTATGGTTCCGTTTTAAACTGAGTTAATTATAAATTTGATAAAATTCAGTTATTAAAAGCTAAGCTGCTCATCGTCATTTCTGTTTCCTCTTTTCTTCTTTCTATTTTCCGAAATTTTTCTATCGGTCTCAGTTCTTTGCTTCTTAAGCTTCTTTTGCTCCCTCGTTTTAAGCTGTTCCTCTTCAATCCTATTTTCTTCCGATTCCATTTCGTTGAAAACTTCAAATGCTAAGTCTTGAACCATACTCTTTGGAATAATAAAACCTTTTGCGGTACGGTAGAAAGTCAACGAATCTGCGATCTCCCTTCTACAGTATCCTGCCGCTCCAATAGACAATTTACATTCCTTTTCAATCTGAGTCGCTTTATTTCCGATAGTTGATTTTTTGGTCTGGAAGAAATCACAAACATCGTCAGCAGTAATATAATTCTTGTCCGCTCTATCAAAAAGAAAATTAAGACGGGCTATGACATATACTATCGAAGCTGCCCAAATCTCCTCTTTTCCTCTACTTATATCAATTTTCCGCTTTCGTGATAACATATCGAATAACTTGATAGCATATCCTTCATATTCATTATTTAAATGATTCCGGCAAAATCCTTCAATCATTGACTTTATCTTGTTCAGTTTATTGATTTTATTTTCTTTATCGCTCATGCTTGTTTTCTTTTTAACAATCGTTTTATTGTCGTAGGTCGTTAAGAATAATTGTTAGTCAATTGATTTACTTCCTACATACTTACTTAATATATTAGACCAGATCAAACTGCAAACTATCAAGTATATTACACCTTTAATTCAGTTCATTATAGTGTATAGAATTGATATGTATTCTTATTTAATTTAGTCAATCAAATTCTCTTTAAATATCAGTCTATAAAACAAATGCTTTTCACAGGTCGATATTTCAGTTAAGTTTATAGAAAGGAATATTGACTTTTTTACCTTCATGCGATTCACACAATGGAAATACAAGAGATCATATCGAAACTGGAATATTATGACGGTACATTTCCAAGAGAAGCGTTAGAAGCGGCAATAGAGAAGAAGGAAGAGATCATACCGAAGCTACTTGAATTCCTGGAATTGACGATTAAAGAGGCAGAAGAATTTCGAGATGAGACAGAGTTCCAGGCGCACATATTCGCCATGTTTTTGTTGGCGGAATTCCGGGAGAAAAAAGCATTTCCTTTATTATTAGATTTTTTCTCTCTACCTGACGATGCGATTTGGGATCTAACAGGGGATATAGTAACAGAAAGCTTATCCGGTCTGTTTGCATCAACATATGACGGTGATATTTCAAAGATTCATCAACTAATTGAAAATGAAGATATCGATGAATTTGTTCGAGCTGCAGCGTTGGATTCATTACTGGTCTTATTAAAATTTGATTCAATAACAAGAGAATCTATTGTTGAATATTTTGATGAGTTATTTAGAGGCGGACTTAAATCAGAGATCATTTTCCTCTGGAGTCACCTTGTCGAATGCTCCATCAATATCTATCCAGAAGAGCTATATGAGATCTTGAAGGAGTTCTTAAGTGTTAATCTACTCGGGGATGACTATTACAACCTTGTCGATGTTGAACAGGCCCTTGAGGAAGACAAAGAAACAGTTCTTCAACGATTGAAAGAAGATGATAGATTTTATCTGATCGATGATGCAATGGAAGAGATTCCACACTGGCTGCCTGAAGATGAAGAGATTGCTGTTGAAACAATTGAGGACATCAACAAGAGAATGGAAATGCATGGTCGTGAACCGGTCAGAGTAGAGCCCAAGATCGGTCGTAATGAACCATGTCCATGTGGTAGCGGCAAAAAATATAAGAAATGCTGCGGAAAGAAGTCATAAACATGTTGAAACGCATACAAAACAGGTTATTATACGCAATATCCTTATATTTTGGGTTTTAGCATATTTTTTTATCCATCGGAATAATCTATTCCAACATGTTATTTTTTAAATCGATTTTAACCAGGCTACCAATAAAACCATGAAAGATATCCCTTATAAAGATTTATTGATAATAATAGAAGGCGCATTTCAAATGGCTAGACAGGATCTGAAGATTGTTGAAGCGGAAAAAGGTCTTCTAAATAAAATGGTGGAGGCTGCAGGGATTGAAGCTAAAGAAC
>JABHYP010000446.1 GCA_018656855.1 Candidatus Latescibacterota bacterium
GGGATTAAAACCTGACCTCGCGGCAATATCCTGATTTTTTCATACCAACGACCAAAGTGGGTACTTTGCAGTTTGTCCAATAGGCTTTTTGCTCTTCTAAAATGAGGGTTTAAGTAGTTTAGAACCGATTTGGGCAGAACCTCCCTTAAAAACGATTCAACCAAAGTAAAGGTTAAGGCGGCCAGTGGTGACATTTCAGGGATATCAAAAACCTCCGATCCTTCGGCCCAGGACCAGAAGTTTGCCTTAGATCCTTCTTTTTTTTCCTCGCAGATAGGAAACGGTACACTGAGTTTTACAAGATCTCTTTGAATTGTGCGTCTAGTCACGTCATATCCCTGGTCAGATAGTCTCTCTGCAATCCTCCCCACATCAATGTCAATAGGTGCTCTTGGGATCATTTTCAGCATAGTCAAGCACCGTAAAGTCGTTTCTTTCATTGTTGCCATTTGTTTCCTCTTTTTATTGCGTAGCTCTGGATTAAATATCCCACCGCTTGCGGTGATGTATTATGTTATTCCGCAAAGAGACTCCGTCCGCTTGAGGCGGAGTCAACCATTTAAATCTCGATTCGTTTAAAACCAAAACCGATTTTCCTGGTGTTTAAAATACGAGTAAGAAAATCAGACAGTATTTGTCGCATTGTTAAGCTATAGTCAAATTCTGCTAAGCAGTCAAACTTTATTAAATCATTTCGGAGTATCAAATCAAAACCATAATAAATTATGAGAAGAGCTTATCAAGCTACTAAAAGGACAGTATCGATTCCAGAGGAACAATATACGCAAACACGCTCTATTTGGATTTTAAGAACATTGTTATATACAGACGCTCACAATGAATTCTTACGCAGAGAAGATAATAAAGATGAAAACATTATGAGGGTCATCGGAATGAAGCCTATCGAGAAAAGTGACTCTTCAGGAAAAACTGTTTTGAAGAGTTTGAGAAAAGAACTGATAAGATTGGAAAAATCAGCAAAACAAGAAAGTCAAATGCAATGCACCTTGTTCAAAAATATCAAAAAGCTTAAACAACAAATCAATTTGACAAATTCTCAGGAAAATCTTCTGGCTTTTTTTGCGATAGTCAAGAATGAGAAAGTATTGGAGGAATCGTTGGATTATATTGGCGACATCAATAGTTCAAGTTTCTGCCATATTCTTTCCGAAATCCTCAATTGTAATAAGGAAGTCGTATCAAAAGACCTAAAGAAGAACAGCTCATTAGTTTCCTCTGGGATCATCAAACTCGAAAAGGGTTTAACATATTTCAGCGTTAAATTTGATATGCTTGAAGGGCTTGAGGACTTACTCTTAAAAGAGGACACCAATTCGACCGAGATTCTTGATAGTTTTTTTCAAGAATCCAAGCTATCTGAGCTGACCATTGATAGTTTCCCCCACCTTAAGGCTGATATCGATATTTTGCTTCCTGTCCTCAAATCTGCACAAAAAGAAAAAACAAAAGGGATTAATATCCTGATTTATGGAATTCCAGGTACCGGAAAAACTGAATTTGTAAAGGTTGTTACAGAAGCCTTGAAAACAAATCTTTATGAAATCAATGTTGAAGATCCAGATGGAGATCCCATTTCTGGGCAAGTAAGGTTCAAAGCTTACCAATTATGCCAGAAGTTGTTTCAAAGTAAAGTCGGAATAATCATGTTTGATGAAATTGAGGATGTGTTTCCCGACGTTTCTAATTTTGTTTTTTTAAAGGATAATTCCGGCAAGAATAAGGGTTGGATAAACAAAGTATTGGAATCCAACCACACCCCTGCTTTCTGGATTAGTAATTCAGTCTTTCAGATAGATCCTGCATATTTGCGTCGGTTTGATTATGTGATGGAGCTCAAAACACCGCCAAAACAGGTCCGTGAAAGAATAATAAGGGATAGTTTAAAAAAAATACCTGTTGATGAAGATTGCATTAAGCTTTTGGCAAAAAATGAACACATAACACCCGCTCAAATAAACAAAGCAGCAAAGATAGCCATGCTGGCTAAACCAACAAGTTCGGAAGTAACAGCGCAGATTATTAAAAAAGTCATCAACAATGATCTGGATTTGAAAGGCATTTCAAAAAAAGTAAATCAAACCGAAAGAAACAAAATTCAGTATAATTTGAGTTA
>JABHYP010000447.1 GCA_018656855.1 Candidatus Latescibacterota bacterium
ATCCCATTGAGTGCAAAATTTGGGAGACACAGTCTATAAATCATGCGTACGCAAAAACCTAACCGGAAATTACTGGGCCGGGATAAAAAAAGGTGTATTTACTTCCGGAAATGTTGTTGTGTGGAAATAATAGTTGTGATGGCTCAAATGTTTTCATTTTCTCATGAGCGATTATTTTATCGTTTTTCCCGAGGATGTCAATATAGTTCCGCCCGACAAAATATGGCATTGTTCCTGCCCATACGACAGCTATTCTGGCTTCGGGGGACGTGATCTTTTCAATATATAATCCGAGTTCAAGCTGTGCTGTTTGTTCAATTTTTTCAAACGGAGGTTTAAGCAAAAACCATTCAGCTAATACCATTGAATTAAAGCTGAAAAGGGAGAGTATCAGGAAAGAAATATAGTATTTGTTTATGTTGATAGGTTTTGATCCGGTAGAGATCACCTGTTTAATAAACGTTGAAATTTCATGTACGGACAAACTGAAAACTATAAAAAACAGAGGAATAACGATAACAATAAATCTGTTGCATATTTCATACCATTCCCAGGCATCCCCTCCGACATAGATACTGTATGAGATTTGACCTGCTAGTATTAAAAGAAGGAGTTTACTATGTTTATTATTTTTCTTTAACAGTACTATGAGAGGCAGGAGAAGAAGTATACTATTTGATTCTTTTACGAAATTTAAAAAAACATACAGTCCTCTGCTTAATCTCAGAATAAGGGGGTATCCTGTCATTTTCAGGTAATATGGATTCGGCAGCACCTCTCCATAATAGAAATATCTAAAAAGAGTTTGGCCGGCAAGAAAAAAGAGTAACGGGATCGAATAATAGCAAAGATATTTCACTCGGTTTTTTTTAGTTGAAACGTACAGATAGAGAAGTGTCATTATGTAAGGGATAGCCGCATCAAGCCTGAGCAAAGTTCCCAGACCAAGCAAAGTAAAGGATTTAAGGGTGATACTATGTGATTTTTTAGCTTTTATGAACATGAGTACGGAAAGAGTTATAAGCAGTGTTAACGTGCTTACTTCAAAACCATGCAGACTCCAGTAATTTAAAGGGTAGTAAAATGCAGTTAAAAACACCGAACTGATGCTGACCGGACCCGAATTATAAGATACAAGTTGAGCTAATTTTCTTACAACAAATAAATTTGCAAGTAACAGGAGTAAACCGCTGATCTGTATATACAGGCAGATATGTGATTGAGAAACGGGTAAAAAGTGAAAGAGTGACATATACATAACCCAGAGCGGATTAGAATATCCTTCGACTTTTTCTCCTGTTTTGTTCCATACAAGCCCGTTACCGTTCGCAAAATTTTTTGCATACGTCATGGAGATCATCTGGTCGTCCTCGAGAACAAAATATCTCTGGCCGTCAATTTCCAGGCTGGTCTGAAAAATCATTATGCTGCCGTAAAGCATGAAGAAGATGATAATAAAGATGAAAAAACTGTTAGATTTCATAATCTATAATCCGGTTCTGTATGAAAAGAAATATATGTTACAGGCACATTTTATATGCGTCTGACATTATAATGCGAAAAAAATGTCTCAACAAGCCATTTTTCAATGCTTCGGTTTCTAAATCTGTTCTAACTACTTGCATCATTCAAAAGAATTAAATACTTTATTATACTGTTTGTTTGTGATTAATTATTAATTAGCTTTTTTAATGCGCGAGGTACTCATGAAGAAAATAAATGGAAATATTATACTATTCCTAATCTTTTCAGCAGTTCTTTCCGGCTGTGGGGGATCAAGCGAGAAAAGTGAGCCCCCGGACTCATCGCAACTATTGTCAATAGCGGTCATTCCCAAAGGCACAACGCACGAGTTCTGGAAATCCATCCATGCCGGTGCCGTTAAAGCCTCCTGGGAATACGATAATGTCGAAATTATCTGGAAAGGGCCTCTCAAGGAAGATGACCGCGAGGAGCAACTGATCGAATGCCTGGGCCAGGACGAGAAAAGGGACCGCGACCTTCGCCACATCCAGCAGGATCACCAG
>JABHYP010000448.1 GCA_018656855.1 Candidatus Latescibacterota bacterium
ATGAATGGCAGTGAAGCTGAATAGGGACATCTATTGCTTTTACCAAAGCCGTGATTAACTTTTCTGCGGCGAGCGGTGAAAGAATGCCCGCCATATCTTTTATGCATAATGTGTCAATGCCGATTTCAACCTGTTCTTTTGCGGCTTTAATAAAATTTTCTATTGTATGATAGGGGCTAATAGTGTAGGAAAGTGTTCCCTGAACATGGCCGCCGTGGCGCTTAACTGATTTTA
This sequence comes from Candidatus Latescibacterota bacterium, assembly GCA_018656855.1. Lineage (GTDB taxonomy): Bacteria > Latescibacterota > Latescibacteria > Latescibacterales > Latescibacteraceae > JABHYP01. The sequence continues at coordinate 235 of JABHYP010000448.1, forward strand.
TTGCACTTTCAAGGTTTCGAGTGTCATTTAGAGCATCGAAAATTCTGAAAATATCTATGCCGTTATAACAGGCAAGTGCGATGAATCTATCGAGAAGATCATCGGCATAATTCTTGTATCCAACAATATTCTGTCCCCTCAAAAGCATCTGAAGAGGTGTTTTTCGAGCTTTTGATTTTATCATCCGCAGGCGTTCCCATGGATTTTCTCTCAGGAATCTCAGACAGACGTCAAATGTGGCGCCACCCCACATTTCAAGGGAATAGTATCCTGCGGAATCGATAACATCAATGATTTCCATGATGTCGTCGATTTTCATTCGTGTAGCCCAGAGAGACTGGTGGGCATCACGTAATGTAGTATCGGTAATCCTGAGGGGAATCCTGCTTTTTTTCTTTTTTCCGGATGCTTTTTTATCATTCATAGATTTTTTCCTTGTATGGATAGATGTGAAAAGGTGAATAAAATAAATATAATAAAATATAGCACTGAAATGATAGCTCGCAATAATAAAGATTTTTTTATTTAAGGAAAATTAAAAATATTGGAAAGAGAGAAGTGATGAGCAGGAAGATAATTTAAAACAACAATTAAATTCTGTGTGACAATAAAAGGCCTAAAATAATCACCTAAGTCTTTGAATATATTATAAAATGACATACAATACTCAAACTTGCCGCTCACAATAATTCATAAAATTCAAGGGGCAGATTTATCGATCTATTTGATTTCCAAGGAAGATCTTGGTTATTAAAGAAATTAATGATGTTTTAGTCGAAATATGTCAATAATCTCTTGTTTAACGCCAGGGAAAATGATAACATTCAGTTTCAGTTCGATAATAGGATATAAAAAATCTTAGTTGAATTTAATATTGTAAATGTCAATTTAATAGACATATATAAATTATTTATGGGGAGAATTATACATGATTAATCGAAAAAGTATTATTCTTAAGCTTGCCCCGGTTGCTCTTGTTTTTGTTACAGTCTCCTGCTGTGTAGTCGAACAGGATGAAACGGTACCTTTCATACAAGAACGGCTCAGAGAATATATCGGCACCATTAAAGTGGTAAACACTCACGAGCATCAGAGGACGGTTGAACAGATAGGGGAGCATACATTTAATTTCTTTACGATTGTATTTCACAGTTACCTTCCCGCCGATTTAAATTCCACGGGAGTTAGCGTCAGCGGCGGCGGCAGAGCCAACACTCATAAATTAAGTCTCGATGAACAATGGGATATGTATGGCCATGCCATGGATATGTGCCGTAACACCAGTTATTACAATTATCTTGCGAGAGGATTTCAACTGCTTTATGGATTCGATGAGCCGTATTTTACACGCGAAAATATTAAACTCCTATCGGCAAAAATCGACGAAAACTACAAAAACCACGAACGATACTACGATGAAGCATGTAAAAAAGCCGGTATTGAGATCATGTTTCAGGACCGTCCCTATTCCCCGGAACTCGACAAAAAGCATCATGCCCAGGTATTCAATGTCAGCTGGATTATCATGGACGCTTCCCGGCGCTCATGGATGGCCGACGGGGATGGAAAGAATGCATATTCCAGTGTCTGGCCGGTTTATGACAATCCTTACGAAGTGGCTAAGGAGAAAGGTTATACAATTGAAACTCTCGACGATTACATATCTATCATCGAGTACTTTTTCGAGGTGGCAAAGGAAAATAATGCCGTATGCCTGAAACATATTCTTGCTTATTACCGTACCTTGTATTTCGAAGATGTGCCTTATGAGAGAGCGAAAGCTTTATATGCCAAGCCTTACGGTGCATTAACCAAAGAGGAGGAAAAAGCGCTTGAAGACTTTATGTTCCACTGGCTCATAAAAAAATCCATTGAGGTCAATCTGCCGTTCCAGATCCATACCGGCTACC
>JABHYP010000449.1 GCA_018656855.1 Candidatus Latescibacterota bacterium
ATTACCAATATCGCACGCCTGAAAAGCGATGATTATGTACATGAATGGAGAAGCCAGACAATGCTCACCCAGAACCCGGTGTTTGCTAACGGGCTTGCGCAGATGACAATGGGTGCGCCGTTTTCTTGTTTTAACGGTGGGCTTTTAATGGCTCGTGTGCGTTACTTCGATGTTGATAACAGGCGGCCAGGATTACCTGAAAATGTGGCGGCGCTTGTGAAAAAACTCGAAAAAGACCGTACTGTGCTGCAATTAGTCAACCTTAACGCATTTGAAAATCGTCTCGTTTTAATTCAGGCAGGCGCATATGGCGAGCATGGATTTACAAACGTATCGCAACTCAATCGCGAAGGGAATAGCTCAGGCTCCGAGAAATGTGTTGTCAATGCTAACTGTTTTGCAGTCGATCTTCCGCCATCCACTTCTATTACACTTGATATTGGAACAAGGCTGTATGTGAATACCCCGACATATGCTTACCCATGGAATAAAAGTAAATGATGAGGAAATGTAAATTATGAAAATAACACATATCATCCTGTGCTCGTTGATTGTCCTCTTTTTCACTCCTTGTATTCAATCCGGGGCAGAACAAAGTGCGGGGCTGAATATCCCTACAATCACTGCATTTGAACAGTCGGCAGCTCCGGGATGGGCTGTTATGGAACGTCACCTGATCGATACTATGAATGATGCGGCTGTGGAGTTTTATGAAAAATATTCAGATCGCGGCGGAAAGATGCCTTCGATAGGCAAACCGGATGATATGTATGAAGTATTTCTCAACTGGCCGCTTTTTTATGTTATCGGTGGTGATGAAAATCTCCTCGATCTTTCTCTTCAACAGTGGAATGCAATTACACGTCAGCTGACATTCGAGAGCAGGCCGCGTGTAGACCGTGAATTTGTCACTCATTATGACTGGTTTCATAACGCAGAAAGCTACAAGTACATATACTATTTTGGCCTTGCTGATCCAAATATCCTTGAAAATGTCGACCGTGCGCAACGTTTCGCGGCCATGTATATGGGAGAGGATCCGCTTGCGCCAAACTACGATTCTGAATACAGGATTATGCGTTCCCCTCTGACCGGCTCAACCGGCCCTGTAACAGGGGGAATCAGTGGCTATGGAGTGTACATGATAAATTATGGGCATGCGAGCCTCTATCCAGTGATAAAAGAGTATATTGAGCCAGGCTGGCAAGATGATCCGGTGAAACTTGAACAGATCGGTAAAATCTATAATGATGTTGTCTCACGAGGCGATACTCCAATTTCATTAAATGCCTGCGCGCTTATCGCGAATGCGTTTCTTTATACCGGAGACGAGAAATATCGCCAGTGGATTGTTGAGTATGTCGATGCATGGATGGAAAGGATTGAACAGAATAATGGCATCATACCCGATAATGTGGGATTGACCGGTAAAATCGGCGAGTATCGAAATGGACAATGGTGGGGCGGCCATTTCGGATGGAGCGCACGTTATTCTCTGCATATGATATTCGGCGCTCTCACTTCCGCTGCCGAAACAGCCCATCTCATTACCGGAGATGAGAAATATCTTGAATTGCTCAGATCACAGATCGATGTGCTGCTCAGAAATGCGAAAGAGGAAAATGGTCAACTTCTGGTTCCTTACAGGTATGGGCCTGATGGATGGTATGATTATCGCCCGCTGGAGATACGGGAATTGAGCCACCTTTACAATGCTTCAATGAATCCTGATGACTGGAAACGTATCGAACATGTAATGAAGGGATTTAAATATGGCCCGCGGCCTTACAAAGGATATAATGACTTTGAGCTCCCGATGGCCGGATGGCGCACTTTTGAGTGGAAGACCGATGGCAGCGTAATGGATTTCACAGAAGCAGTCGCGAATGGTGATATCGGCGATGAGCGCATGGAACAGGAAGAGCTGAATGAAGCGCCGCGTTTGCTTTATCTCGCGGGCAAAAATCCCGATTTCCCGGAGCGCATATTGGAGGCGAATTATAGCGAGATGCTTCGCCGTATCGAGGAGAGCCGTGGAATCGACGATATAAGAAAACATCCGGGATTGATAAGCGAGGAACTTGCCGGTTTGAATCCTGTGGTGACAAAAGGGCTGGTATTTCTCACTATGGGAGGGCCTCAGGCGATATACAATGGCGGCCTTCTGCAGGTGAATTTACGTTACTTCGATGCCGACAAAAAACGCCCCGGTCTTCCTGATGATGTTGCGGCGCTGATCAAGAAGATAGAGAGTACCGGAATTGTTCTGCAGCTTGTCAATACAAGCGCTTTTGACAGCCGCACTGTTATCGTACAGGCCGGGGCTTTCGGTCAGCATGAGTTTACCGGCGTACGATATCAGGAACACAATGAAAGCGATAATAATATTACTACACAGGATAAGTTCCTGAGTGTCAATGGCAAACATTTCATTGTTGAACTTTCTCCTGCATCCGCCATCAAGCTTGATATCGGCATAAGGCGGCATGTTAATACACCGTCATACGATTTCCCGTGGAGCGATTCGGTGAAATAAACAGGCTTTAGTTGCTACCATGTCCTTTTTTTGAGATATTCCGGTAAGGCGCTTTTCTTATGAAGGATAAAATGATGAATGGAGTGTGCAGAAACTGTATTCGAATTATCGAGTTTACACTAATACTTTCTGTGTTTTCAATGGTTATTTCGCGTGAAGGTTCTGCAATTGTATTTCCCGATAAAGTGCTGAAAATATATCAATTCCCCGCGAATATGATCCCGCGAATAGATGGCAGCACTGAGGACTGGGATATCGTGCCTGATGAATATACCTATGGAACCGATATGCTTCTCGATGTGGAGAATGACCGTAACGGAAAGGTAGATCCCGATGACCTCGATGTTGTTGTGAAAGTCGGGTGGGTAAAAGGCATGAACCGCTTATACTTCTTATATGAGGCTTATGATAATTACTGGGATTTTGAAGATGATGACCTGCATAACGATATGTTTGAATTATCGGTAGATGGAGATTTGTCCGGCGGCGAGTTTATCTATGACGAAATGGAAGCGGAAGATGGAACCATCAGGCGAATTGCGAAGAAAAATTCCCATGCCCAGAATTACCACATCTGTACTCCGGCTGTCGGGAAAAGTACCGCAATGGTCTGGAATTGCCCTTCATGGCTCAATAAGATGCCATACATGAACTGTGTCTGTTCGTACGATTTCAAACATGGTGAGAGCGGTAAGCTGATCATGGAATGCTGGATAACACCTTTCGATATTATCTCATTTGAGAATCCGGGATCATCTGTGGAAAGCCGTCTCACTGAGAATGATATTATTGGCCTGTCATGGCTGATTGCCGACTGGGACGGCCCCGGAGAACGTCATGCACTGCCATCGCTTTCCCATACTGTTTTGCAGGTTCACAATGCATCATATCTCCGTGCTTTCAAACTCATGCCGCTCGATGAGCAGTTCCTTAAAACGCTCGAGGCACACTATACTTTCAAAATCCTCGACAACTATGACCGGGTAGCCGCCTTTACCGATCTTTCACACGGCGATATTTCTTCCTGGAGATGGGATTTTGGTGATGGCACCACATCGAATGAGCAAAATCCTATTCATCAGTTTGCTAATAATGGGTATCTCGGCGCACACACTGTGAAACTTACCATAACCGGATTCGAGGGAATATCGAGCTATACAACACTTATGGAGGTAATTTTCAAATAGCAGATGATGATTGTGAAACATACATCTGTACCCCGTCAGTAACTATGATACAAAAGAAGTAGAACCTCATTGGAGTGAAAGGTATTTTATACGAACACCCACAAACCTTTAACTCCTGGAGGCTCAGATGGAACGACTTGACAAGGATC
>JABHYP010000450.1 GCA_018656855.1 Candidatus Latescibacterota bacterium
CCCTTGGCAGGCCCGCGGGTAATATTATACTGTACCCTGTATCCCTCAAACGATTCGACACTGCCGTCGTCACGGTTAATCGGGCACGAAACAATCAGAATACGCCTCGGGTGGGAAAGGCGTTCGCGAATTCCATCGTCCAGGCCCAGTAAATCGGAGGCCTCGTTGAAATCAGCCATCACCACTTTTAGAAGATCACCGTGTTTTTTAGGCGCCATGTTTTCCTCGCTTATTCAGGTTTCTTTTTAAGAAAAGAACAGGATATAAAATACCAATAATTTCTTGAATCTGCAAGCGGTATAGCTTGCTACATTCTCTATTTCACTGAGGGGAAAAAGCTGAATTGCTAAGATGATGTATTCTTCATTTTTTTTATCCCGCAGTAGCAGACCCCCCTGAACTTCGTTCTTCCCCCCTGATAGGGGGGACTAAGGGGGGTTATAGAATCACAGAGATGCGAGAGTTGTGAGGGGGTGAGTTCTTCGTAAAAAATAAGATATGTAAAAGCATTTGAACCACGATTTACAGGATTAACAAGATTACCCGGATTTTTCCGGGGAATACATCATTTTAATCCTGGCAATCCCGGTAATCAGGAAAATCCTGGTTCAGACTTTTTTCTTCGCAAATAAGTATCTGAAAATAATAGTTATATCCTTAAATTATATCTTGTGATATTATCAGAAAAAAAAGAAGTCTTAACCGCTGATGTTCATGATGGAATGATGACCATGATAAAAAGCACATAGTATGAAGTATATCATCATGAAAATCATTTAATCACAGGTATCAGCGGTTCAGACTTCTTCTGGAATTATGAGTTCTACGAAAAAAAATAAGATATGTAAAAGCATTTGAACCACGATTTACAGGATTAACAAGATTACCCGGATTTTAAGGGGGATACATTAAGGAAATCTGTTAATCAGGAAAATCCTGATTCAGAATTTACAAGTATTTGGATAATCAGGTTTAACCAAGTTTTTTAGGTAGACGATTACCCGGTATACTCCAGTCAATATACATTCCAGAATATCCCAATAATTTCAAGAAAATTTTATCAAGGAAATTGATAATGAAAGAATATTCATGTGAAGCAGATGGAAGAGGTTTAAGTTTCTCTTTTTCTGATGGATTAGCTACATTATAATAAAAATCACCAGTATGAATTAATTTATTTCTGAAGACAACAAATTTCTTAATATCTACAGAATCAACTTGAAGATTAATTTCTTTACAAAGTCTTTTAATTATGTAACTGAAAGATCTTCGGTTAAGTCCTTTAATTTTCCCATCGCTACATATTGCATTTCGATAAACACTATTTATTTTGTTTTCTTTCAAATATGAGTTTATTGAATTTTTAATATTCTTTATATGCTCATCAAAATCTTCTTCGTTAATTATATATTCTTCTACAGGCGAATTGGACAATTCAGAAAAAACATATTTTAGAATTTCCATTGTAACAGCTAATTTAATTCCTCTCATTTGAAGATAATCTGTTTCTGATTTGGCATCTAAATATGCATCAATTGTTCTATCTTTAAGTTTGTATGAATCACGTTTTTCCATGTATACCGGATATGATTTTTCAATAAATTCTTTTGTTTCTTCTCTACCATTAATACCTGAATCAATTATATGAAGTGGTACAAAAGATTTTGTGATTCTTGAATGATGTGTTCTCTCTACGTATCCACCGTTATTATCATATTTATCACAATATATCCAGTTTATCTTTGATCCTCGTGCAATTGACAGTAAATAGCATAAATCTTCAACGACTTCTTCCAATTTATGTATATCTTCTTCTTTGGTGATTTCAATTATAGCTTCACAAGTTACATCAATACCTTTCAAGGTACTCAAAATTTCTATTTTTTTCTTATAATTGCAAATTGGTCTAATTATAAGTTCATTTTCCTTTTCCTTATATTTTAGATTTAAAGGAATAATAAGATGTGAATATTGAGAAGATAACTTTTCAGGTGTTGTTCCACAAAACTTAAAATTAGTTATTCCAAAATGGACAGTGTATGGCTTATTATTTGAAATCTTGACTGATAGTTTGTCAAGTATAAATGCAGCCCATACTCCTGATCTATCTTTTTGAACTTCCGGAAGATAATACTTCTCAATATTGACTTCTCCTCTTATTTCATAACCTTCTGATGAAGTGCCTTCGAAAATATTTGCCTGAATAATTGTTGAAAAATCTGGAGTAGAATTCTTGCAAAATTCACATAAAAGAATTACATCCCCATTTGACAACTGACCAACAACAAATTTGCATTTTAAATTACGTCCATCTTTCAGTTTTAAAACACCGTTTTCTCCATCATACCCGGCAATACTTTTAAAACTTTTCGCATAATGAGATAATAAGTTTTTGTCAAATTTATATTCTTCATTATTAACAAGCATTTTTCCCCTTCTTAAAAAAAAATGAATAATTATTTTTATTAATAATTTAAAATTCCTAAGTTGATTCTTCAGCAATCCGTATCTCCTCCTCAGTCAAATCATAAAGTTCATACACAATTTTATCAATCTGCCTGTCAGTTGTACCTATCTGGCGCTGGATAACCTCTTTATCGTGAGCAGTTTTTGCTTCTGCGCTTTGTTTGTGCAGCGTGAGCATGGATTCTACGAGCTCTACCATGCGGTCGTGGCGGGATTTGTCGGCGGGATCGGAAAAGTTGATGGTGCGGATGGGAAAAGATTTAAAATATACATAACTTGGTTCAAAAAAATCTCCACGTAGTTTAGGAAGAATAGACTTAAATAAAAATACCATCAATGCACTATTTAATAATCCTAAAAGGTATTTATCATTAATAGAAATAATAAAACATTTTTGATTAGTATAGAGCCCAGATTGATCAAAAGTAAATTCTGGTTTTTTGCAGATATTAGGATAAATTATTTTAGGTTTTTCAAATTCTTTGTGATAGTTAATCGTATCCTGAATTTCAAACCATTTATAAGAACCTGTTTTGCGCCCTTTCCATTTATCTCCTTTAAAATCTTCTGGCTTTGGCATTAGCCTATTTTTATAACTACTTAAATATCTCTCAATTACTGGATAATTTTTTATTTCAATGCCTCTTCTTGTAAAAATCAAGTATTTATCAGTATTTAATGGATGAAAACGCTTAATATCACGACCTAATAAAAATTTCTTTATAATATCTTTGTTTTTAGGATCTTCGTTAATTAATTGATTTTTCGTTTTTTCACCAATTACAAAGGCTTCATTATGACCTGTTAAAATACCCCTGTATATTTTACCTTTAACATATTCTTCAAGAGGAATACCAATTAATCTAATTTTCTTAAGAAGATTCTTAGATTTTTCATCAGCGAGTGACCAGAATGATTCATCCATAGATAATAAGTTTATTATAAAATGATTGTCTCTAACATATTCGTTTAAATCACCGAAATCGAGAGATTTAACATTTGTAACTTTAAATGTTTTATTAGGTTTTTTATTTGAAATACGTAGTATACATGGATATGTAGTAGCTTTTTGAAACACAGGTAAATCACCGAAATCTATTATTTCTTCAATACATTTTTCTTTTAACCAACTACGAAGTTGCTTACCGTAGTTTACTCTTAACCATTTATTCGCAACTATATATGAAAAAATACCATTATGATTAAGTATAGATATTCCTTTTTCAATAAAATAAGCGTAAAGATCAGCAATACTATGATAAACTTGATAATGAACTTGAAAGTATTGTTTAAACTCACCCAATGATTCTTGTCTAACATAAGGCGGATTCCCGATAACCGCATCAAACCCGCCCGCTTTTATGATTTCAGGAAATTCAGCATCCCAGTCGAACACGTTGATACGATACCGCTCCTCTTCGTCAAACAGGTCAAGCTGCCTGCCGTCGTAAAAATCCGGCCCGATGAGCGAATTCCCGCACTTGATGTTACCGCTCAGATTGGGCAGCGCCCGCTCGTGAAAGAGTTTGTACTGCCGCGCCAGCGTCTGTTCGTTTTCGCCCTCGAGCACCTTGAGCAGAAGCGACAATTTCGTTACCTCGACCGCATCCGGATCGATGTCAACGCCGTAGATATTGTTGAGAAGTATGCGTTTGCGCTCGTCGGTGGTTAAACGCCAGTCGCCGCCGGAACTTTTATACAACCGTGGTTTACGGGATTTTGCCCATTTTTCCGGATCATTGTTTTCGTACCATTCGCGGTGCCAGTCGAGTAGACACTGGTAAGCGCCGATGAGGAACGAGCCTGATCCGCACGCGGGGTCGAGAATTTTCAGTTTCGATACCTTCACGGGCGTTTTGCCATCGAGAAGCTGCCCGACAGTATTTTTCACGATGTAGTCGACTATATATGTCGGGGTGTAATAGACGCCGCCTGCTTTTTTGACTTCGGGCTTGTCTTCGACCACCGCCCTGTGAGCCGGTGTAAGGCGGATTACCTTGCCGAGAAACTGCTCGTAAACCTGGCCGAGAATATCCGCCGGGAGAACTGAAAATTCGTAGGGGCTTTCGGGATAATACAGACTTTTAATGATATCCTTGAGTTGTTTGTCATCGATAGCGAGACCGGGAGTAAGTTCATCGGGAGGCTCGGTAAAACCTTTTTCTGCACGAAAATGAAACAAGCCCGAATTGTATTTGTCATCAGCGCTATGATACAGCACTTTGAGACGTTTATAAGTGTCTGAGCCGTTCAACAGCCCCATGAGAGTACCGTAATCCTCGATTGCCCTGTCCTCGCATATTCGCAGGAAAATGATGCGGTCAATGGTTCTTTGCACCGCGAAGTTCAATTCACGGCGTGTAAGCGAGGGATTTCGAATCGCTATATTTCGGGCGAGATTTTCACGCCATGATTCAATTTCAGTGAGAAAAGCTTTATCGACCTCTGCGGTGCCCCTTTTTGTTTTCGTAGACTCAATAAACTTATCAAATGAACCTTTTAATATCGCCTCATGAGAAAATATTGAAACAATATAATCCCAGTATTCTGGATAATCTTTATAGGTAAAATACTTTATTCTCGCTGCTGTAGATTTATCAGTTTTTACGGGTTTTATTCTACAATCATAAAAAGTAAATTCCTCGAAATCTGTGAGGATGCTGAGAGGCAGTTTTGCTGACCAGGCATATCGCCTGAGCTGGTAAGCGGGATGTATATCTTCTTTGATATTGACCGAAGGCTTTTTGGCTTCAAGAAAAAATTTTCGCATTCCCCCGATGCGGAAACAATAGTCAGGGGCTTTAGGAATTTTTTCGACTTTTATCGAGTCCTCGTGTATCACATCTTTATATGCCTCGGCATAGCCTTCTTCGTTATTGACATCCCAGCCGAGAGCAATAAAAAATGGATCGATGAACTCATGACGAACCTGAGTCTCATTATAATGACCTGATTTATAAGCATCAATATTCCGGTCAAACCGTTCAACCAGTTCGATGATTTTGTCTGGTGCTGCCATTTTCTTTTCCTTCAGCCTGGGATGACACAAATCTGTCGGATTTCCGATGTAGGGGTTTGATTAATCAAACCCATCAAATCCTGACTCATCCCTAATCCCTATCTATCGGGTAGATAGAGGAACCCGAGTCCGGGATGTGCTGATATTCCCCCCTCTTTCGCGTGCGAGAGAGGGGGACAGGGGGTGAGAGTGTTTTTTGACACCTCAACACTTGCGTCGGGGTAGTTCATTGCTTTATTGCTTCTCCAGTTTAATAAAGCATGTAGATAATAAATATTATCTAACATCATTCCACTACCATTTTTTTATAAAGTGGCTGTGCCACCACATAAACAACACCCGATCGCTCCGTTATGTAGCGGATCACCAGGCACGCGAACCTCCCGCCCGGTTATCCTGCCGAGAAGAGTCACCACAGCACAATTGAGCGCCACTCCGCCGGACATTACAATGATACCGTCGCCCATACGGGCAAGCAGCGGAATCACACGCTCCACCACGGCACGGTTGACTCCTGCGGCGAGACGGGAAACAGGCTCGCCCTTCACCACAAGGCCGATAAGCTCTGATTCACCGAAGATTGCGCATGTGGTTGTGAGCTTGACCGGGTCTTTATGATACAGCCCCATTTCCTCGGTCGAAATACCGAGTACTCCTGCCATGTTTTCGATATAGCGGCCAGTGGATGCGGCGCACTTGTCGTTGGTCGCCATATCGGCCAAACGTTCCCGTTCAATCCGCATGACCTTGTAATCCTGGCCGCCCATGTCGAGAAGAGTGAAGTCAGCTAAACCCGTCTGGAATTTCGCGCCGAGATAGTGAGCCTTGAGTTCCG
>JABHYP010000451.1 GCA_018656855.1 Candidatus Latescibacterota bacterium
ATGGCAATTTCAGCGAGCCGTGAGGCATACTCGATCATACGCTCCATCGGCGGGTCAATGATGTCAAGAGCAAATTTTTTCTAGCGGGTTATTAATTTTCCTTTAAAAATACAAATATCAACATAAAAATATTGTTTATATATAAAATTTTGTCAAGGTTTTTTGCCTGTTTGATTCTTTTGAAAGTAAGTCTAACAATTGTTTATATGATTCGAGTGCAACATTAGCTTCAGCAGTGTATCGCCTGCCATAAATCATTTATTTAACGGAATGATCTTTATTCGAGTAATATGCTATTATATGCATTATATATTTGTTTTGATCCTATTTAAAACAAAAGATTACTGGAATGACCTAAAGGGAAAATGAAGGAACATGTAATATAAATGCTTTTAAAAAGATGCAGGTTCGTTTCCCGTGTCCTTTCACTATTTTGTATCAGAATTTTCGAAGTATATGATGCTTTATATCCTGAATTGACATTTACTGTTTCAATAATTTTCCTCTATAACTATTTCTTTCCTCTATTCCTTTATGAATTATCAATTTCTTTCCATCATCGACTCCAGCTTGGTAAGTTTTAAGGTCAATTGTTGCTGAATTTGAACGATATGTTAGCCGGGGAAATCTCATCTTCTTAAACCGAATGAAGTTCTTATCCTGAACTCTAATTACAGCACTGGTAGTTTTATTTTTTTCTATTTTCCTATTTTCAGGTTTATCTTTCTCTATTTTTTCCAGTTTCTTTCTAAAGCCTTTGAGCAAACCCAGCCAATATGATCTCTTGTTTTTATTCTTCGATTTTACGGCTTTTTTATGAATATCCCACATAATATTCAATTGATTTATGAGGAAAAAATAAACGTGCTGTGCTATCTTCACGTTTTCCGGGGTTCCAAGTATTTCAATCGTTTTATATGTTTGGCAATTTACCGGATCAAACAGATACGAATAAACAATATCAACAAAATAAAAATCCAGGAGAATGCTGCATATTCTCCGCTGATAACTTTCTATTCGCTTTTTCTTATTGGTTATAATTTCATAAACATACCGGGAACTATCTCTCTGTTCAATCCGCTGAATATTGTGTTTCTCGATGAGCTCATGAGCTTTTTTCATCGATAGTATAGCCTCGTTTTCATTTGGCGACTTGGCTAATGAAAAAAGCTTTCGAACCTTCTCAAGCATCTTTGCATTATCGGAATCAAACCGCTTCTCAACAATTCTTTTAACAGAATCGGGAATGTCACTGCTTGCGCTTCGGAATTCTTCAGGAACACCGATCATACCGCAGGCTTTAATGAATATCTCACCATGATTATCATCACATTTATATATTTCATCAACAATCTGATGTGCCATCTCATGTTTCAGAATGTTAATCACTATATCCCACGAGTAATTTCTAATTAAGTTTAAGTCAATTTTTATCGTTTTAAACTTACCAATCCACTGACCAAGTTTCTTTTGTGTTTTAAATAATTCAATAGTTGGTTTTGATAGTTCAACTTTATATTTCCAGCAAATATTTTCATGCTCTTTATATAGCTGATTAGTCCATGCACGGAGAAGCATGATTTCACTATCGGATATATTCATAACACCTCCTTCCATATTTATAAAATAACAATTATTATTTTTTGATGTAAAATAAATTGATTGCCAAAATTTTTAGTAATAATTAATTTTTTAAGTTAATTGTTTTGTTAGTATCTGGAGTTATTATTAACTTAGTAATCAGGTGTTATACTATTCAACCACCCTTTTAATGGTTTGCATTCACAAATGGAAAAATTGAAAAGGTTATATATATTTTTTGATATCTTTATAATATTTTTTAACATCATTAACTATCCTCAAAACATAAGTATGCAATTTTCTTAAAATACTATCCTTAAATATCTTTGATACTGGCAAAAAAATATATATATTACAAAGTCAATAGTGAAAGTTATATATCAAAGATTTTTTTATCTGCTTATAAAGAGTTAAAACTTATGAATTATTCGAAATTATTACAAAAACATACTAAACTGCTCGCTGTTATCCAGTCAGATTTCCCCATAGAACAAAGGCCTTTCAGGGAAACAGCCGAACTTATCGGGTGGACAGAAAGTGAAGTAATCATGACTGTTCACACTCTCATAAAGAACGGAACCATACGCACATTCGGACCGGTTTTCGATGCACGGAAACTCGGATATGTGAGCACTCTTGTCGCTGCAGAAGTGAAAAACGAGCGTATCACCGAACTTGCAGCATTGATGGATGACATAGATGAGATCACACATAACTACCTTCGGGATTATAATCTCAACATGTGGTTCACAATAACAGCCGGTTCTGAAGATATCATGGGTAATATCTTTGCATTGATTGAGCGATTTTCGGGTGTTTCCAGGATTTTAAACCTTCCTGCCCTAAAAGTATATAAGATTAAGGCAGTTTTCGGAGCTGCAAAAACAGCTTCCTTAACGCCGAAAGAAAGCACTGAATACCAGCCTCTTGATGATAAGGAAAAACACATTATCAGGAGGATTCAGGATGGATTTCCCATTGTGGAGAAGCCATTCAAACTCGTAGCTGAGCAAATGGGAATCGATGAGTCAGTTATTCTCGATACGGTCAAATACTGGCTTAAAACCGGTGTTATCAGAAGATTCGGTGCACGGCTCAACCATCATAATGCAGGATATACAGCAAACAGCATGATAGCCTGGAAATCCGGCGACATTGATAAACTAGGACAAACATTTGCGGCTCTACCTTATGTAAGCCATTGTTATCGTAGGCAATCATACAGCGATTGGCCATTCGAACTGTATACAATGGTACATGCAAAGTCTGAAAGTGAACTAGATAAACTTTTGAGTGAAATGAAATTACTTGCACCAAAAGCTGATATGAAAGCGTTTAACACTATAAGAGAACTTAAGAAAAAAGCCATGAAATATTTCTTGAAGGATGATCGATGGGATACCCAAAAATAAGAATGAGACGGCTACGGCGGTCGCCCCATCTCCGCTCTATAATCAGTGAAACCTCTCTTAAACCTGAAAACTTTATTCTGCCTCTTTTTGTACGACAGGGAAAGTCTATAAAAAAAGAGATAATCTCTATGCCGGGTGTTTCACAAATGTCTGTTGATGTGCTCGTGGAGGAATGCAGAGCTGCGATTGGTGACGGTATCACAGCGGTTATCCTGTTCGGCATCCCGGATCACAAGGATTCGGAAGGTACCGGAGCATACGATGACAACGGAATTATTCCGCAGGCGGTTAGAGCGCTAAAATCGGAAATCCCGGAAATTATCGTTATAACGGATGTGTGCATGTGCGAGTACACCGATCATGGCCACTGCGGAATCATTAAAG
>JABHYP010000452.1 GCA_018656855.1 Candidatus Latescibacterota bacterium
CCGGTTCGTAAAGGTCTCTCCAGAGTACTGTCCTTGCGCGGCCTACAAAGGCAAAGTCGGGGTGAAGAGGCCTTATACGACCGTCCATGGCTCTCACAGGTATCCCGAGGTCATCGAGTGAATCACACACAACACAGGTATTAAGATTATTATTTATCCAGCTTAGAAGCTCAAGGTCGTCTTTTGTTTTCATTATTTTCTCTATTGCGGCGGGTGTTTTCTCCTCCGACCGTGCACTGGTGATGCCTGACAAACCGGCCGCTGCTGCTCCCCCGGCAATAGCTGTGTTTCGCAGGAAACTACGGCGGGATTTTTCTCCGTTCATGGTATTTCTCCTCCTGTTTATAATTACCTTAACTGATTCCGAGAATCGATAACGAATCATTGTGCAGGATATTATTAATTATCTCTTCGGGAATTTTTGGAAAACCTGCTTCCCCAACGATATGGTTCATATTCCTGACACCATCTACAGCGACCTGAGGAATAAACCTCCCGGTTGATCCTCCCATATAGTCAGAGCCGAAAAAGAGCTTTTGCACAGTTGGCCTGTCGCTGTATTCGATAGCGAGTCTGATAGCGCTGTAAAATTGAAAGGGACGGTAATAGAGCGCCGAAATATCAGCGTAAACATTCGGCTGTCTTCGCACAATGCTGATTGTTTCCCCGATCCAGGGATGTCCCATGTGTGCAAGAATTATTTTCAGATCAGGGTAGTCCATGGCGGCTGAATCCATGTGAATGGGTCTGGCATATTCAAGAGGGCCGCTGCGTGATGGTGTTTCAGCCATATGAGTTAGAATTGGCAAATTGTGCTTTTCAGCATAAGCGTAAATCTGCCGGTGACGGTACTCCAGCGGATGAACCTGGCAGTAAACCGGTCCAAGTTTAATTCCCTTTGCGCCAAGATCCTGGTGTGTCCTTTCAAGCTCATCCATAAAACCTTTTTTATCGGGATATATTCTGGTGAAGAAAATGAGCCGGTCGGGAGCCAGGTCTACCTGCGCTTTCACCGCATCGTTATCGGTCCCTCCGAACACAACAGTCTTATCGCTGGTTTTCGTCGCTTCGAGATGCGCCTTGCTGTCCATATCGCTTGAGAAATGTGTATGAATATCGATAATACCGGGGGTAGTATGCTCGAATACGGGCGATCCGGCGTCATATTTTGCCTCAGCTGCGGCTTCCCGCGCTATTGACATACCTGCGCCTATACCTGCCATGCTGCCCACAAATGTTCTTCGGGAAAGTTTATTATCTCTTGTATTCATAATACTCCCCTGATGAAAAGGTTTAAGATTTAGTAATGCATCCAATCCCATATTTCAAATTACGGAGTTGTCTTTATAAACCTTTTAAGTATTGTTACGTAAAAACATCAGAACTGTCAGGTAAAAAAAGTATCGTAATACCGGGATTATGTACTATTCTTTTCGCCCCCCGTTGAAAAGCCCCGCATTCGGGAGGATTTTTCGGATGAAGAATTGCAGTCTGTTTGAGAGGAACACAGTTCCGTGAGTTCTGCAATTCCCGAAAAAACTGAAGAGAATGGGGAATATGGCTTTGCATAGGGCGTGCTTTCTTTGGTACTTTCTTTGCACGAGTAAAGAAAGTATAAAATTATGTGATAGAAAATATATACTCTTTTGTATTACAAATAAATATACTTGAATAAAATAACATTTTTTCTGTTCATTTCTTTGCTTGCCCAAAGAAACGAACCAAAGAAAGGGCACTCCGGAGAAATCATTATCCGTGCTTTGTGCAAAAGATTTCAGGGATTTCAGAACTCGCTTCGCTCACACATGCTGAAATCCTTATCTGAAATCCTCCGCATCGCACGGGGATTTCTCAGGGAGAAGTTAATGGGATATCTAACATATAAAATATTAATAATGTTATCTGAAGCAATTTCTGTAATAACCTCAAGGCTCTTCATAATCACCACCGAAAACACGGGCGATTTGTTTGAGTTCCTGAGTGGAATATGCTTCTTTTCCTGTTTCACTTTTACTTGCCAGAAGTCTTTCTTTTGGCGGCATAAGCTCCCAGTTTTCAATTTCATGGCGTTTGACCGGGGCACCGTCTTTTTCCAGAACTGATTTGAATGCCATTAGAAACATTGTTGCTTTCTCAAGAATGTCAAAGCTCTTTTCCGGGCTTTTCCTGGTTTCAAACATCTCCTGTATAACAAGCTGCATCGCATTCCATGTATTGTACCTGAAATAACCCGGTGATGCCGGGATTTTTCCCTCGACATCGAAGGGACGGTTGCAGAATACTTTTATATAAGCGTTTGCATTTGCCCGGCGAGGTTCGTGAAGTGAGCCATAGTATGGCCCGTCTGGAGTTTCATGTTCGAATGTTATGCAGCCGCCGGGTTTTCGCCAGTCAGGTGTCATATAGGATGCTGCAACAGCAGGACCGCGTCCTTTTTTGATTTCATCTTTCAGGCATGAATAGATATAATAAATACCATGAATGCCGTGTGTATAAAAATCGCTCATCGAGTTATAAGCCGCATATCCTTTAATTTCCTCGGCGTGACTAAGTGATGCGCGAACATCGCCGCAGCTTTCCGTATATTCCCAGGTGGAACCGTTCATAAGTGGTGTGTTATGCTGCTCGGCTGTTTTTGTCAGGAATCGGACTTTCTCTATCGAGGTTGAACAGGGACGGTTCACAAATGTGGGAACACCTGCCTCAAGAAATGGTTTCGCCATGAGATGATTAACAGGAGTACCATAGAAATCATCGACAATAACACCATCGACACAACCGATCATATCTTCGGGATTTTTGACCGGTTCAAAACCATATTTCCGACGATAGAATTCACGGTCTTCTTCACGCAGGCACCAGACGAATCTGCAATTCATTCCGGTTGTTCTGATATGGTCGTCATCGGGATTCCAAGCTTGTCCCCAGATGTTTTTTGTGTGCCCTCCATGCTGCGAGCCGACCATTCCGATTGTAACCAGTTCACTTCGGAAACGTGAAGACCGTTTGAATGGTTTTCGCGGATCGATCTTTTTATTTTCAGCCTCTGCAGATTGAGGTATCGATGTTATTGAAGCTGCCGCTCCGGCCACCAGCGCTCCATTTTTTAAGAACATTCGCCTTTTGAGCATTCAAGTGTCTCCTTTATTGTATGGTATCGCTTCAAATATCTGCTTATTATTTCGTATTCAACTTTTATTGTGTCTCGCCTGTGGGAATTTTAGAGCGATGATACATAACGAGTTTCCATTTTCCATTTTCTTTCACAAAAGTATGAGCAAACCTTAAATAAACAGTGCTAGTCGGCCCATCTTTCTGTTTAGTGGTTTGAGAGTAATGTCCCCACACCAGCCCGGTATTCCCTCGAACGAGATGATTTGTATTTATTGTATTTATCTTAAATTTTTCCATCATTTTATAATATTCAATCACACTGTTTCTGAATTCATTCTCTATCCTGATAGGCCTTGGAAAAGCTGTCGAATGCCCGAAACCAACCGAGCCGGTCGCAATTTCGACAATTGTTTCGACATCAGCATCGCTCCAGGCTTTTAAATATTTATCATGCGTTTCTTTGAGACTTGCAATATCAGTATCATTTGAGGCCTCAACTTCTTTCATTACATGTATCCCGGAAAAAATGAGAACCGGCAATGCAAAACCTAAAGTTAAAAGAATTCGTTTCATGTATCCTCCTCCTTAATCACAAAATTAGATTATTAATTAATAAATAATAATATTTCTTCTCCGAAAAAAGCGGCAAAAAATATTGTTAAATATGAGTGGACGTATAATGTCATATATTTATTCCCCGAAATTGTAGACAGATATTACCCAGAGTCAGCCGGATTATCACTGTAGAGGTTTGGTTAATCAGCCCCTTATTGCTTTCATAGCCTCCGGAATGGTGTCTTTAGGTGAAATTTTATACCAGGCTCTCAGAATGATACCATTTTCGTCAACAAGAAACAATGACCGGATAATCCCCTCATATTTTTTTCCATACATAGATTTCTCACCCCAGACACCCCAGGCATCAGCTACAGTATGATTCGGGTCTGAAAGTAGAGAAAATCCCAGGTTGTATTTTTCGTCGAATTTTTTTTGTTTTTCGGCTTTATCGGGACTGATTCCCACAGCGGCGACACCCAGTTTTGTAAGATCTGGCCTGGCATCACGAACACTGCAAGCCTGTTTGGTGCAACCGGGTGTATCGGCTTTAGGATAAAAATAAACAATGAGTTTCTGACCGCTGTAATCTGACAGCTTAATGATATTATTGTCCTGACCCTGAAGTTCAAATAAAGGGGCTTTATCCCCGGGATGTAACTGAGCCATTTTTCGCTCTCCTTTAATAAAAGATTATCAAAATTATATATATCGCGGATGCATAGCTACTCCGAATGATTATCACCATACCGCTGTACATATACCATGAGAACAGAGATCGCGGCGGGTGTTATTCCGGCGATACGCGATGCCTGTCCGAGGTTCACCGGCTGAATTTCGGTGAGTTTGGTCCTGATTTCGGTTGACAGCCCCGGAATCTCGAAATAATCCATGTCGGGAGGGATTTTGATGCTCTCAAGATTCTTGAACTTCCGTACCTCGGACTCCTGGCGTTTCAGGTAACCCTCATACTTGCACTGGATTTCCACCTGCCGCTGAACATCGAGGGGCAGTCCGGCGAACGTATCGTCAATCTGCCGAATATCCTCGGAAGAGAGTTGAGGCCGTTTCATAAGCTGGTCAAGTGATGCCGATTCTTTAACAGGCGCGGAACCCCGTTCCGAAAGGATGTTATTTACCGTAACAGAAGCCTTAACTCGCGTCTTTTCAAGGCGTTTCAGTTCATCTTC
>JABHYP010000453.1 GCA_018656855.1 Candidatus Latescibacterota bacterium
TCCGGAAGATGTCAAATCCTCATGCATCTTTGTCAAAGACTCCGGTAACGAAAACGCTCTTGCATGAGCGGCGCGCCGCCACTTCCGAGAAGCGATATTCCTGAATTCCCTACCGCCCATCACCCATCGGATCTTTGAGCACGATCAGATTAATCTCCTGAAGATTTTTGCTTCGCTCCATCTCCAGTTCGGGTTTGTTACCGGTAGCAATCGCAAGTAATTCCTTGCCTTTCGCGCTCCGGGTGTCATGAAACGGTATCCAGCAGACAATGTACAGGCTGCCGTCCGTTCCCACCTCGAGTCCCTGGCAGTAACGGGGCCTGCGACCGTCATCGAGTTCAATAGCGCCGTGGTCGGTGTAATGTCTAAGCGGAATATCGTAGGTCACCAGGTGAAGTTCCTGCACAGTGGACGAATCGGGTTTGACTACATCCTGATGGGCGATATAATATGCAGTTTTGCCGTCTTTTGAAAGTTCATATGCGAGGGAACTGTAAATGGTGGTTCCGTATTTTCTGTTCGGCCCGGCGGCGATTCGGTCGATGATCTCCAGTTCGGCGGTTACGGGTTCAAAGGAAAAAAGCCAGTCGGTGTTGTACATGACACCGTAAAACTTTTTAAAAGAATCGCTCCAGCGTATGGAACGCCAGACATGATTTACATTGTAACCCTGCTTGCCGAAGGGAACCAAATACATGGCGCCGCTGAACCGGGGCTTGTCGAGCGTCCTGACAATCCCGGTCTTGTAGGTGTAACATTCGATAGTGTCATCTGTATTGTGCCAGTAAACGTTTCCGGTGCGGGGGTCTATGGCGAGAGAACGAGGCCCCTGCTGCTCCACAGGGCAGTATGATTTTCCCCATACTTCCGTTTTGCCGGTATTGATGTCGTAGTATGTGAACAGGTATCCGGGCCAGGTGATGGCGTACATTCTGCCGCGTTTGGTATCCATAGCCATTGCAACATTGCCCTGTGCGCGAAGGCCGATGCCGAAATCCTCGAATTTGCCGGTTTTGAGATCATAGCACATGTGGTGGCCTCCGGGATAGGTTTCGTCATAGGCGCCTGCATGCGTTGAAAAGTAAAGTTTGCCGCGAGTCTCGTAAAAGTCGCCGTGGACTTTCCCTTGACAGATACCTATTGTCCTGTCCTCACCGACCTCTTCGGTCAGGTCGCTTATGGTCTCGACCCTGCCGGTTCTGGGATCGTATTTGAACATGTGCGCGCCGGACTTTTTATTGTGGGAACAGATGACATAATACACGTTACCGTCCGAAGCCTGTATGATGGCATGGTAGTTTGAATCACCGTAAATAAAGCCCGCATCGATCATTTTCGCCTTTACCGGGCCTTCTTTGTACACTGCGGCGGGAGTTTGCGCGGCGCTATTAACTCCAATAATCAAAGCTAATACGAGTACTGAACACATGATGTGGCGTTTCATAAATCTTTCTCCTTTGATGAGTTTATTAAAAAATTTTATTCTGTAATGTATAAGTCGAACTGCAAAAAAACAAGGAGTAATGGAAAGCGGATTTAGAACCCACTCCCTGAATCATCAGCAGCGTCCAATTAAAAGTCGAATAAATTCAAGTGGTTAGGATTATGGTAATCTAAGTTTATGCATTCGTTATCTGTAAGTACTTGTAAAATTGGCATTTTTTCAAAAATGGTTACACTCAGTATCTGTAAAATTATATGGAGGTTTAGTACTGTTTCGAGCATCCATTTTAAAACGGTCTGAACCGCTGATTACGCTGATTAACTGATTACCATGATTTAATACACAGACTCCAAATCAGTTAATCATAGTCAATCATATAATCTGTGTAATCAGCGGTTCAGACAATGTACTTAATTATGTGTTATCACTATCTAACCAGATAATAGTGTCAGAATGTGATTATACAATTTTTTTAAAATCTCAAGTCGATCACGAATTTTATAGAACTTAAATAATAATTTAATAACATATTATAAGATATTTTCACTTTTTTCTTTGGACAGCAGTGATGACCATGATAAAAATTATCCGTGTTTATCTTTGTTCATCTGTGGCTAAAACAATATCTGTATTAACGCAACCTGATTTCACTCTCCAGCCAGATAATCCACAGTCAGACTCGCCAGAGCGCGGACACCGGCTCGCGGGTTGCTTGAAAGGACTTCAATAATAGTGTCATCTGGTTCGATTGAAGAGACAAGGTTTTCTTTTACGGAGATAGGGAGTTTGGAGAACTGTTCTTTGTCGGGGAATAAGGGCATGAAAAACTCTGAATTAACAATATAATAAAATTGAACTATTATATAAGTGGTTATGTACTAATATTTATAATTATATAGAAGTTTTAAGTTTTTCCAATAATATTATTGCAATATCTTCTATACTATGATCTGATAATAATAAATACTTTATTGTTGATGGCATTCCTGGTAATTCTGAATCGTCTACTTTTATTGGTAATATATATGTTTTTCCTCTTTCTTTAAGTGCTCGTTCCTGAGCACTTTTCCTTTCATGATTTGTCCACATACGTTTATTATATTCTTCTGAAACAAAGATTACACAATATCTTGAATTTTTTCCATATATTTCATGAAAATATTCAATTAAATCTTCTCCCCATAATTTACCTTCAAAAAATTTATCATAAAAAACTTTATATCCTTTATCTTCAATAAGTGTAGCTAACTGTTCAGCATACTCTCTTTCAGTACCAGCAAATGAAATTGCAACATCATATTCATAACAATAATCTTCATCGTTTGGTTTCGCATTTTTAAAGGATTTCATTTCCATACTTCTACATTTTTTAAGTTTTTCAAATCTTACCCAACCTTTAGGTTTTAGTCCTAACGAAAGTATATCAGTCTTTGATAAAATAAATCCATCATCTTTCTCATTAATCGAAAGTTGTTGAGTGATATCTATTGAATCGATTTCATTATTTTCTTGTAAAAACTTTACTAAATAATTAACTCCATTTATATTTTTAGCTCCTATTTCAGATGTCAATAATAATGACTCAATCTGCTTATGACCATCCAGAGTGTCAATATTTTTGCCAATCCAACGGATTAAATTATCTGATTGTTCTTCAATTCCAGGCAATTTATATTCATCAATATTTATATTATTTATATTAAATACTTCATTATTTTCTGTTTTTTGGTTTTGTTTAATCAAATAACTATATTTAGCTCTATCCAATTCACTAATATTTTCGGAATCTTTTGTAAATAAATCATATTTGCTCCCAGAAATTCTATATTTACCACAACGGGGACAATTAATAATATAATAATTTCTGTAATCATATGGTATAACAGTGACTTCTTTATGTCTAATTAAACAAACAGGGCATATTTCCATTTATCTTTCTCCTTTTTTAAATAAAATTAAGGAGTTTTTTGTATTTCATTAAAAAAATTATTTATATAATTTTTATTATTTGGAAATTTTTTCTCAAGTAATGATTTAAATTCATTCAAATTTATTTGATCTAAAAGTCTATCAATTTCATATACTTTCTTTCCGAGCTGTGTGGTGTACTTACTAATAACAGTTTGGTATCTTATTCTTTTAATTTTAGCAATATAATTAGTCGCTTTTTTTCTCGATAAATTCTCCTTTTTAACTAGAAATATCATAATTAGTGTTTGAGATAAAGCCTCAGGAAATCCCGAAGAGAAATTAG
The DNA here is from genome assembly GCA_018656855.1 of Candidatus Latescibacterota bacterium. GTDB lineage: Bacteria > Latescibacterota > Latescibacteria > Latescibacterales > Latescibacteraceae > JABHYP01. The sequence goes on from JABHYP010000453.1 coordinate 3,699, forward strand.
GAAGATTCTTTATTGCATCATTATTTAAATTGTTAATATCACTTTTATTTATAGCTAATATTTTACGCAGAACAGAATTTGGCGTATCTTCAAAAGGTGTCGCATGTTGTTTCAAATATTTATATACATCTTCATCAACTTCAATTTTGTAATAATTCATTTCATTTCCTCCTAATGTTTAAATATTATGCTTGATTGCTAAATACACTAATAAGTATAATTAGTATTGTTAGCATTGTCAAGTATTTTTTATGAAGAGGAAATATAAATTCTTTAAGCCCCCCCCTAAACATCATTCCCCTGCCAGATAATCCACAGTCAGGCTCGCCAGGGCTCGGACACCATAAATAAGAGCGCCTTCATCAACGTATAAGCGGGGCGAATGAAGAGGAATCGCTGTATCCGGATCAGTACCTTTCTCACGAACTCCGAGGAATATATACAGGGCAGGAATCTTTTCCGCATAATAGGCGAAATCTTCAGCCCCGGTATGCGGTTTTGAGAGAATCAGATTACCCTTACCGGTAACACGTTCGAGCGTGGGGCGCATCCTTTCGGTCAATTTCGGATCATTCCATGTTATGGGAAGACCGCCGCTGATGTTAACCTCAGCTGTTGCGCCCGCACTTTCCGCTATCTTTTCGGCCGTACGCTTGATTCGCTCATGGATGATCTTCTGCATATCCAAATCCAGCGAACGAATAGTCCCGGACATTGTAACTTCTTCCGGAATAATATTTCCGCGCACCCCGCCGTTTATGATCGCTATTGTCACAACCGCCGGCGCCTGAGTCAGATCGAGCTGACGGCTGACAATAGTCTGTAATCCGAGGATGATTTGAGCGCTCACCACA
>JABHYP010000454.1 GCA_018656855.1 Candidatus Latescibacterota bacterium
CCTATTATCACCGTCACGCTGAGTGGCGATACTTGTGGCGTCTGATGCCCTGGACACTTGCGGGTATAGCCATCGGGCTTTTTACTGGGAAAGTCGTTTCAGATGCACAGTTCACCGCGATACTTGCGGTAACGATTCTCGGGGGTATCGCCATTATGATCTGGCGGGAGAAACACGGTGAAGACATACCTGTCCCTGACTACTGGTGGTTTTCGGCGCTCACGGGGCTTACCGGCGGATTTGCAACGATGATAGGAAATGCCGCCGGGCCGATCATGGCGCTATATCTTCTATCAATGCGCCTGCCGAAGTACGCTTATATCGGGACTGTAGCATGGTTCTTTTTCATGGTGAACTTGTTTAAAGTGCCGCTGCATATATTTTTCTGGGGAACGATCACTACACGGACATTTGCGTTCAATATCGCCATGCTGCCGGCAATAGCGGCGGGAGCTTTTATCGGTATTAAGGCGGTGAGGCATATTCCTGAAAAAGCATTTAGATCACTCATGATTGCGATGACTGTGCTTGCGGCGGTGAAGATTTTTTTCTAATAGATAATATATCTCAATAATTAATCATATTAACTTGAAACATTTAACTTTTATTCAAAATTTCAATTCATCCCGGAAAGAATTATATGTCAACGAACAATCTTTCGAGAAGGGACTTCCTGTCGCTTGGAAGTTCGTCAAGCCTGCTTCTTTCCGCCGTTATGACCGGCTGTAAGAATAAAGAAATAACCTTCGGGATCATAACCGATCTTCACTACGCCGATAAAGAATCCACAGGCAGCCGTATCTACCGCGATTCAGGAGAAAAGCTCCGCGAATGCATCGAAACAATTACTCCCCTCAAGCCTGCGTTTCTCATTGAACTTGGCGACTTTATCGATGCGGCTGATAAGGAAGCCGAACTGGGCTTTCTTCGAAATATAAACAGTATATTCCGTGAATTCGAGGGCGGCTGCCATCACGTGATAGGTAACCACGATGTCGCCACTTTCACCAAGGACGAGTTCGTTCGCCTGATCGGAATGCGTGGGAATTACTACTCTTTTGACCGTGACGCGTTTCATTTTATCGTGCTGGATGCCAATTACAACAGGGATTTTTCGGATTATAATGCCGGTAATTTCGACTGGACAGAAACCTATATTCCGCCTCATGAGCAGGAATGGCTGAAACGAGACCTTGCCCACTCAAAGCGAAAAACGGCTATAGTGTTTATTCACCAGGTTCTGCATGACGAGGGCGATCCCCACGGAGTCAAGAACGCTGTGGAAGTGCGGCGCATTCTCGAAGATGCAGGGAATGTTGCCGCTGTTTTCCAGGGTCACGACCACAGCGGAGGATACATGGAGATTAACGGTATTCACTACATAACGCTCCGGGCAGCAGTGGAGGGGCCGGGTCTTGAGAACAACTCCTTTGCGGTGGTATTTTTGAGTTCTGACGGAACCATGCTGGTAGAGGGATATAAAAGGCAAGAGAGTTATGAACTGAAGTTAAAGAGAAGCCGGGAGTAAAGAGCAAACTTTTAACATATAAGCGAGCGAGGAAATAAAGCCTGAACCACTGATGACCATGATAAGAGACACCGCTAATAAGTCAAAGCATAATGACAATCTGTTATCGGTAGTAGCTACCTCTGCGAAGGATAGAAAATTTTTCGCTGTGTTAAAAAACGGGTGATGGACATTTTTTTCTTGCATAAGTTTTTTTTTTAAATATAATAGGTATTCTAATAATTGCTATGAGCTTAGTTTTTATTATTCCTATGTATAGTATAATCTATAAACATCTTGCGTAGCCCTTTATGTGAATAAGAAACAAATTGCTGAAACATTACTTAACTATATTAATTACAGTCAATAAAATTAATCTTTCATCAAATTACCCTGCCACGGTTTCGATTTATTCTACTTTTGGCAAAAAAATTCATTTCAAAAAGGAGTAGCAGCATGAAAAAGTTTTTGGCCCTTATGCTTGTCATCATGATGGTATTTACTATCGGCTGTATAACAGACAGCGGAGACGATGGCG
>JABHYP010000038.1 GCA_018656855.1 Candidatus Latescibacterota bacterium
AGGTCCGGCGACAATCTTCACCGTATCCGAAAGGAGACTGCGTTCGAGCCGCTGCGCCATACAGCCAATAATACCGAATATAATCTCCGGTCGCTCTTTTTTAAGCGAGGACAATTCAGCGACACGCCCGTGAATTCGGATTTCTGCATTTTCACGCACTCCGCAGGTATTCAGGAGGATAACATCGGCAAGGGTAATGTCCTGCACAGTGTTAAAACCCTCTTTTTCCAGAATAGCAGCGGCATTCTCCGAATCCAGCTTGTTCATCTGGCAGCCGTATGTTTCTATATATACATTGGATGGTTTCATTATTCCAGTGAAAAAGTATAATATTATTGTATCAAATGAAAATTTTCCCGAATTGTTCCCAAATTTAATAGAATTAAATACGGATTCCTACAAATCAGGCTGATTTAATGATTTTCTTAGAGGTTTGATTAATTAAATCCTTGCTATCATTTTTTTCAGTTCATGTTGTTACAATTTTGCGGAGTATGAAAAAAATTTGTGAATTAATCGGTTTAAAGGCTTTTTTACCTTCGTTTTATTCGCAAACGAAAAAAGCGGTCCGCAAACCGAACCGCTTTCCCATAGCTTTTGGAAAACCACCATCAGGATTCTTTGGCTTCCTCCAGCGATTCGATTTCCGAAGCAGAATCAACATTATCATCAGGAGTTTTTTTAGTAAGTCGCTTTGCGGCTTTCTGTTCATCCTCCGGAATTTCTTCGGATTCAGCCTTCTTTTCATCGATGCTTTCTGACGATTCTTCGCTTACTGTTTCTTCTTTGACCGCTTCTTCAGGCTTAGTCACTTCGGTTTCTTCTTCCGGAGGTGCCTCGATAGCAGTTTCAGCCTGTTCTTCCTGTAGAAGTGTTTCAGAAGGAGCAGCCTCTGTCTTTTCTTCTTCCGCAACAGGCGTATCTTCTTCAACCTGCGAAGCAGATTCAGCCTTTACAGTCTCGTCATCAGCAACAGAAACATCTTCCGACTTTTTTTCTACAGGAGCCTTTGATGCTTTTTCAGGCTCGTCTGGTTTTTCAGCAGTTACTGCTTCCTCAGAGGATTCAACGTCAACGGCTTCTTCCGGTTTTCCGGGAGGAGCGTCACCCTCGGCAGGACCTTCTAAAATATCACCCACAGCATCGCCGATAGTCAGTTTTTTAGGTTTGTACTTTTCTTTGAATTCTTCTAATTCATCTTTGTCTCTGTCCTTGAAGTATTCCCTGACACTGAGGATAATTTTACGCTGTTCCTTTTCAAACTCAATAACCTTCAAAGGAATCTCATCACCAACATTAAAATTATCCGCAGGTTTCTTGATGGCCTGACCGAGCTGAAACGCGGGAACAAATCCTTCAATGTCATTCTCAAGTGAGACCACAACGCCACGGTCAAGTATACGGATAATGACACCGTTAGTTATCGTTCCGACGCTGCACTTGTCTTTCAGTGTTTCCCACGGGTCATTATATAGTTGCTTGTGGCCAAGGGAGATGCGCCTGTGAGCTTTGTTGATATCGAGAATCATAACCTCAACAGCTTCTGCCTTTTTCATGACTTCCGAGGGATGCTTGATTCGCTTGGTCCAACTCATATCGGAAATATGCACAAGACCGTCGATGCCGTCTTCAATCTCAACAAAAGCGCCGAAATTGGTTAGATTTCGCACCTTGCCCTCTACACGGCTTCCGATGGGATGACGTTCGTCAATAGTAGCCCATGGATCGGGTTCAAGCTGTTTGATGCCGAGAGAAATTTTTTCTCCCTCTTTATCAACATTCAGAATCTTACATTGAATCGTATCGCCCACCTTAAACATCTTTGAAGGATGCCTGGGAGGATGTGTCCAACTCATTTCACTAATATGGACTAGACCCTCGATACCATGCTCAAGCCCGACAAAAACACCGTAATCTGTTGTTGAAACGACATTACCATCGACAACTGAATCCTCAGGATACCTTTCATCAACACCTTCCCACGGATACGGAGATAGTTGTTTCATGCCGAGAGATATTCTGGTTTTCCCTTCTTCAAAATTGAGTACTTTGACATCGATTTTGTCGCCTATGGAAACAAGCGCTGAAGGGTGGCCGATACGCCCCCAGGACATATCCGTAATATGAAGAAGCCCGTCAACACCGCCGAGATCGATAAATGCACCGAAATCGGTGATATTTTTAACTGTGCCTTCTCTTACTTGATCGATCTCAAGTTCTTCGAGGACAGTTTCACGCAATTTTGAACGCTCTTCTTCGAGAACAGCTCGGCGTGACACGACAATATTTCTGCGTATCTTATTGAGCTTGATAATTTTTAATATAGCAGACTGACCTATATACTGGTCGAAATCTCTTACCTGACGTATATCGATCTGTGAACCGGGTAAAAATCCATCAACACCAAGAATATTAACAACTATACCTCCCTTGATGCGACGGATCATTTGTCCTTCAACCTCTTCATTGCTGTCATAAATATCCTTGATCCTGTCCCAGACTCGCATAAAGTCAGCTTTCTGTTTGGACAGAACCATCTGACCATCTTGGTTCTCAAAATCATCGAGAAAGACCTCGATCTTGTCATCCACCTTGATGTCTGGATCGGAACCGAACTCGCTGAGGTTGATTATTCCTTCGCTTTTAAACCCGATATCAACAATAACAGAGTCATCAGTTATCTTGAGTATTATTCCGTCAGTAATTTTGCCCAACTCGAAAGATTTCATGGTCTTATCATACATATCGAGCATTGATGAATACTCATCTTCGCTGTAATCACTTTCATCAAGAAATCGAGTTGCCTTCCGGGTCAGCCTGCTTCGAAGGCTTTCGCCGGGTTTGGAATCACCTATAATCTCCTGGAGCGTTTCTTCGCCGAGTTCGCCATTGGTTTCGGTAGGCTCAGAGACTTCGACAGGTGATTCGTTGTTTTTAACTGTGTCGTCAGCCACTAATATTTCCTCCTTGTAAATTAAGATTTGGCCTTATTAAGCACGGCCATATGCTTTTCATATAATTTGTTAATATCGTATATTATTCGCTCAGAAACAAGCAAATAATGTTCTTTCTTTGTTTGAGCCTTAATTTCATCCGGCCTGAAGGGTGTAAGAA
>JABHYP010000455.1 GCA_018656855.1 Candidatus Latescibacterota bacterium
TCTCGCCATAAGTCAGGACTTTGTGAGAAAACAGGGAAATTCTCTTGTGGTGACCGTCCACAATATCGGAAATGCCCCTTCCGGCAGGTTTACCGTCACAGTGCTGTGCCCGCGCAACAATGAACTGAAAACAGTTGAGGCCGAGTCTCTACCCGGATCGGCAGATTTTGTACCGAAAAATGTCGAGGTGATCATTACCGATCTAACCGACCACTACAGCTATCAGATATTGGTCGACAGGGAAAACATGGTCAGAGAGATTTTTGAAGAGAATAATAATGCTGTGATTGTGACTGGAAGTTTCTGAACCAAATTTAATAAATTTTTAATTACGCATCGTATAAATCATTTATACTAAGTACACAGTTTCATAAATACTAAAACGTAATTACTACGCGTCATTGCTAAAACCCATCCTGTCATTGCGAGTGAACGGAGTGAGTGAAGCAATCTAAGGGAGGGGGCTGACTCATTCTCAGTAGTAATACTAAGAAGTATGAAAACGTAAGTTAATCAAAATAAATATGAACTTAACTTGAAATTAATCCTAATATCATCAGTTCAGACTGTTTATGAATAAATGACCATTTTACTGGTATCGATAGAGAAGGATTATGTTGCTTTTATATCTGATTTAAATAATATGCTGGATTGACATGATATTCCCTGTGGTCGAGACCCCGGATGACTTTACCGTAAGTGCCTTTATCTAAAGCTAAATCAATAAGATCCCACTTGCCGCGTGTAATAACTACATTCGGACCTTTGGATTTCATTTTTGAGAAAGATGCTACTTTTTTTTTGGTTTGTAAAACGATTACAAGCGGTCGTGTTTGATCAGACTTGTTCTGCCCGGCCACTAACGCTACATGACCGCTGGCGAGTTCAACAAGGCTGCCGACAGGAAAAACCCCGATATGTTTAATAAAAACTTTTGCAATTCTAAGATCGAATTGGGTCATTGACTTTTTAAGAATGTCAGAAATAGCAGTATGTGGCGGAAGACCTGATCTGTGGGGGCGTGGGGTAGTCATTGCTACATATACATCGACAATAGAAAGGAGCTTCGACAGGGAATGAATCTCATTTCCTTTAAGCCCCTCCGGATAACCGGACCCATCAAACCGTTCATGATGCTGCATTACTACCATCTCTATCAGGCTATCATTTACTCCAATTTTTTTTAAAAAATCCCTCGAATAAACAGGGTGTTTCTTTACTTCTTCAATTTCTTTTTTTGACAGTCCCGATGATCTTTGAATCATTGATGAGGGAAAGTTTGCCATGCCGAGATCAGTAATTAAGGCGGCGATACCGAACCGTTTTATATCAGCATAGTCGAGTTTAAATGAGTGAGCAACTGAAATACTTAAAATCATTGTATTGATAACATGCGAGAATGCGTATTCAGCAACACCCTTGAGCCTGATCATGCCAAGAAGAAGGTCTACATGATTCTCAACGAAAAGTATAATATCTTTTATCAAAGATGAAATCTCTTCCTCGCGAATAAGCATTTTCGAAGCGATGTTTTGTGAGGCAATATTTGTGATGGAGCTGCTAAAAGTATTGATATGTCGGGTTATTATTGCTTTTGTTGCATCTTTGTTCTTTGCGGAACTTACAACGTCTTCCCACTTTTTCTGGTTGCCAAGTGATAGAAACGTGTCGCCACCCGTTTCCGTATCGATCTCAACAGTATTTAAATTTGAATTAATTACTCGGGAGAGTTGTAATTCATTTGTAATCAATGTATTAGCAGGCAGCATAAGAATACGTTTGTTGTCCCTTTCCTCATAGACAGGACTTGCAAGACGCATACCCATTCTAAGCTTGTTAATATTTATTCTTTTTACAGCCATACAATTCTCCATAAATACTAAAAAGTGTAAGGAAGAATTAATTTAATTTAAAAAGTATTTGCAGAATTCATCGGTTAAGTTATTTTTCAGTACCAGTGCAAATTTCTTTTACTTATTTCATTAAAGTAAATTAAAACGTTTTAAAAATCAAGTAAAACACTTTTGTGCTTCTTTACATTACGTATAACTTTGGTAAAAATAAAGATTTTTTTAATTTCTCATTTTTTAATAACTTACTCCTCAATACCCTCATTAAATTAGAAAGGGGATAAGGGGGAGACTTTCGGGTGGGTGTAGTAGGAAAGTTCTCAAAATAGAATAACATTGTAATCCTTCCAGCATAAAAGGATGAATTTCTTTGCACTACTATTTATTATCGGCATTATCGATTGTTTTCTTTATATTTGGCAGTGTTTCGTTTTCAAGTGAATTGCCGGAAATGGAAGAAATTCTGATTACCTCCGGGCGGGCCGAGCGTACCCTTGATGCTACTGCCGCTGAGACGACAGTTATTACAGGGGATGATATTGCAAAAATGCACATCAGCACGATTCCTGAGCTCCTAAATACAATCTCAGGGATCAATCTGGCAGAAAGAGGCACGCCGGGAAGCCAGGCGGACATCAGTATCAGGGGGTCTTCTTTTGAGGGAGTGCTGGTTCTTATAAACGGTATTCGTGCCCATGATCCGCAAACCGGCCATTTTGCCATGGATATCCCGGTAAACCTTTCCACTGTGGAAAAAGTTGAGGTTATGGCCGGAGGAGGATCATCAATTTATGGCGCTTCTGCATCAGGTGGAGTGATAAATATTGTTACGAAAAATGCTTCGAACGAAGTTCGTGGTACCACGGGATTTGGAACATTCGGAAGCAGGAAAGCCGATATTTCATTTTCAAGGGGGAAATCTGAGAAAAATTTTTTCCTGGGATTGCATGGGGGGAGGTCGGACGGTTATATGCCGGGAACCGATCTCGATAATATGGGTATAAATGCAGGTGGTTCATTTTCCTCAAAAGCTCTGATGGTTCGCTGGAACGGAGGTTATATGAATAAGCGGTTTGGAGCGGCGAACTTTTATGCCCCGTACCAGTCCTTTGAGAAAACCGCAACTTTCCAGGGTGGGATCAATGCAGGGTATATGATGAGTGATAAACGTATGGTACGTTTTCGTATCGGCAGCCGCGGACATGGCGACGATTTCATATTGATAAGGAACAGGCCGGAGTTTTACCGGAATACTCATTATAACCGCAGTTACTCGCTCGCAGCCGAATATCTGGCTAATCCTCATGAGATGCTTTCGATTACAGCGGGAGTGGAATCTGAGCGTATGGGAATTACAAGTCCGGGTCTTGGCAATCACTCGGATTACAATCACGCCATGTACGGCCAACTCACATCACGTATAAAGAAATCCCTTATTTCATTCTCCATGAGGTTTGACACCAATTCCCGAAAAGAGAGTATAGTCTCACCCGGCATTGGAATTACAGTACCTTTCGATGATAACAAACGATTCAGGTTTAGAACGGAAAAATCTTTCAGGTCTCCGACATATACTGAGTTATATTATAACAGTCCGTCAAACTACGGTAATCCTTCACTTAAATCCCAACATTCACTGTCAATGGAAGCGGGATTTGATATAATTAAAAACAAGAGTATATTTGGTTTAACAGGTTTCGCCAGAAGATCGACCAATATAATTGACTGGGTGCGTTATCCTGAAGGGATAACATGGTTTGCGGCAAATCACGGCAGGCTGTTAACTGCAGGAATCGAAATGAAATATAATATTTCCATTTGGCAATCATGGAATATTCGTATAAATTCTTCTTTATTGAGGCAAAACGTATCGAATACCAAAGGGAGCGAATCAAAGTATATTCTTAATCCTGTTGAAAGGTCTGTTGTAGCGGTTTTTTCCGGTCCGGTCTTTGCCGGATTTAAAGGAACTTTTTTTACAAGGTACGAGAAATTACAGCTTGGTCGGTCTCGCTCACCGGTTGCGGTCAGGATTTCAAGACAGTTTAATGATATGAAAATGAAACTTTCTTTTTCCAATCTTTTCAATGAAAAGTATGAAGAATTACCGGGGCTTAAAGCTCCCGGAAGATGGCTTAATCTGGAAGTGGAGTATTGTATATGAAATCTTTTCCGCTTTTGTGTGTCGCAGTTATTGTGATAATTGTTTTTGAAACTCCTTTGCACGCAGAGCCCTCATCATATCTTCCTGTTGGTCACAGGGCTTATGATTTCCTGGAACAGATGGAGCACAAGTTTAATCCCGGAGGTATGGCGCTCAAACTCGCACACATGGGAACAAAGCCGGTAATCCGGTCAAAAATAGCCCGGCTGTTGTACGAACTGGAACAGGAAAAAGAAATATTGACAAGAGTGGAAAGGGAGGAACTCGGCTTCCTGCTCGATGAATTCGAAGCAGATTATTATCCTATGAGTGAGCTGGACTGGGATGCAAAAAGACCGTTAGAGATTATGCCGGCCTTTCTTCATAATTTATTGTATCGCAACCGCAGGAATATGTTTGTTACATTCGGTGATACCTATTCGCTCTTTCTCGATCCGGTAATTGTCAGAAAAGCGCAGCTTGGCACAATGCGCGGATCCTCAAAAGAGGACAATGTTTTTACATCCACGAACGGCTTTATTCTGCGGGGCACTGTTGGCGATAATATCGGTTTTCACATAGATGTCCGGGACTCGAAAGAGTGGGGAAGCCGCGATTATCCTGAAGACACCTCAACAACGATGGCGGGACGAGGTTATGCAGGGTTTAAGGGTGACAGGGCTGAATTTGACGAAACTTATGCACATCTTGCCTATACAAAAGGACCTTTTGTGCTCTCTTACGGCAGAGACAGGAATGTATGGGGAAGAGGGCGGCAGGGAACTCTTATCATGTCGCGATATGGCGCCCCTTATGATATGATTCGTCTCGAGGCTGAATTCTGGAAGCTGAATTTTATGTTTTTTGCGGCTGAAATTGAACAGCATCCTTCCGTTGCAAAGTTTTATTACCGGAATCCCCCCGGTGTTTTCTCTGATTCCGTGACCGTAAAAAAACGTATTAGCGGACATCGTATCGAAATCAATTTCTCAGACCGGCTCAGTATTGGTTTGCACGAAACAGTTGTGTATGGCGGAAGATGGGACATGGCATACCTGAATCCTCTCATTTTTCTCAAAGGCGCCGAACATGCAAACGATGACCATGATAATGCGGCGATGGGTATGGACTTCAGGCTTTTCCTGCGTCGAAACTCTTCCGTTTATGGCGAGTTCTTTATCGACGATATCACTACCACCAAGCTCGGAACCGGATGGTATGGAAATAAACTCGCATATCAGATCGGAACTTTTTACCTCGAGCCTTTAGGCCTGAAAGACATGGACTTTCGGATGGAATATACCCGTATTAATCCCTGGGTATACACTCACCGGTACAGTATTAATTCCTACACCCATTACGGCGATGTTCTCGGTTTTCAGACAGGCCCTAATTCCGATGAATTCTCTGCCGAACTCCGTAAACGTTTTACACGGAAATTTCATTCCGCTTTTTACTTTGTCAGACACCGTCACGGAAGCGTGGGCGGCGATCCCCTTCAGGGTTTTACAGCCGGGGATTCGAAAAAAGTCAAATTTCTCGACGGAACACTTGAAAAAACAACGGCGCTTGGCATAAACCTTTCGTATGAGATTTGCTGGGAACTGTTTTTTAAAATCGGATATACCTATGAAGAATTTAACGGCGACAGTATTAATATTTACCGCCTTTCTTTAGGTCTTAATGACTGCTGGCGCCGATTCTAATGACCGGGAGCAGTAAGTCAAATTAATCATTATCAATAGAGGAGTTGCAATGGCGCGTGTAAATATGGAAGAAATCATCGAAGCTCTCGACAATAATTTCTCTCGAACTCTCAAGGCTGTTATTGATGAAATTTATCCTGAAAATACTTTTGACGAACGAATGATTATGAGAGTTTTTCGCACGAAGGTTGAACGTGGTTTCGAGCGATGGGAATACGTATCCGACCGATGTGTTGACGCAGAATAGCAGTTTTCGCTATTTTTTGATTGCTTGATTTTAAACCGATTAATTCATAAACTTTTTATTCTCGTAAAGCCGCCAAGACGCAAAGAAATTAAATTATAATTTTTCAAATAATTAGCGAAAAATATCATTTAGTGATTCTTTTTATAAATAAGGTGATATATTAAACATAAATCAGGCATAGTCATTACGAGGCATAGCCGAAGCAATCTCCTCTCTTAGATTGCTTCGCTCACACCGTTCACTTGCAATGATATCGTAAAGACATCACAAAGACTTTTAGTAATTAAGTTACAGTGTTTATGTAACTGTGTTCTTATTTGATTTTTTACTTGTTTATGAGAAGAAAAACTTTGAGGCTTTACGTCTCTGCGAGAGATGGTTTTTTTATAAATAATTCGGATTAGGTGTTTTATGACAAAGGTTCTTCGCACTTCTTTTTTCCTGACGGTTTGTTTTTTTCTGTATAATGCGGTTGTGCTTTCGCAGGAAGAGACTGTTCAGTATTCTATTTTGACCACGTCGAATACTGACGGTTCGCATGAACTCCTGGCAAAAAAGGCTGAGGCATTTCAACAGTTCAAAACACAACAAAGTATCGCGATGAGCTTCGGTTCAATCCTAGGTCCCACACGAATTGTAGAAAATGACAATGGCCTGGAATTCCTCAGAGCGGCGCATAGGGCCGGTATTGATTACATAATACCGGCTAAGGGCGAATTCATGTTTGGTGCGGCCTCGTTCAAAATACTTGTCGAATTCTCCGGTGTTCCTGAATTCATTTCAGCCAATATTTTAGATGAAAAATCGCGGAAAACACTTTTAAAACCTTATTTTGTGTGGGACGTGTCAGGTCTCAGATTATGTGTCATCGGCTTTTCAGATATGAATATCATCAAGGATTCTCCCGATGAAGCTGTTGAGGGAATCGATATAATTTCTTTCGATGAAGCTCTCGATAGCATATCGGATGATGTGAAGCGCCTGAGAGCTGATATTGTTATTGCTGCGGGTGCGATAGGCCGCGATGCTATAATGGCTATGGCGAGGAAGTATCCGTTTATCGATACATTTATAACAAATAACCGGTCAGGAGGTTTTGCCGATACAAAAGGAGTCACATCGACAGTTTTCATAGCTGACAAACCTGTCTATATCACCTCAGAAGAGGGAGATCATATTGGTCATGTGATAGCAAAATATGTTGAAGGTATGGAATCGCGGGAGCTCACAGACACCGTACTCGGAGATATGTTTCCACCCGAAAAAGTTATTTCGGCATATATAAACAGAATCATTGATGAACTGAAACGTAAAGATTTTGAGGAAACAGTCACTGTAAAAGGCGGTAAAGAAGTCGCCGGTATCCTCAGAGAAATTTATGGAGTCGATGTAGTCTTCCTGGAGCGGCAGAGTCTGTATTATTATCCCCTCGAGGATAGTTTAACTCTGCTCGATATGCGCAGGTTAATAAAACCTTCTCCGAAAGTTACCGCTTTTTCACTGAAAGGAGAGCGGTTAAAGTTAATATTAGAAAAAAGCAAAGGCAAGCCGGTTCGGGCTCTCCGTCTTCATTATTCAGGAATAACTGAGGATGCTAAAGTTGATTCAATACCGATTCAGGATGACCGTGAATATACTGTCCTGACAACCGAATTTCTGAGAAACGGCGGCAA
>JABHYP010000456.1 GCA_018656855.1 Candidatus Latescibacterota bacterium
CATCCTTACACCCGCCACATAATCCTGACAAAATCGGACGCCGTGAATTCCCTTTTATCTTTGGCGCACGGCGGTCACACGATTTTGAGTTGGAGTCTTAACCCACCGGAGATCGCGTCGTACTATGAGCCGAATACTCCTTCGATTGAATCGCGAATTCGTGCTATGAAACGTTGCGCCGATGCGGGATATCCTGTCCGTGCCGTGCTTATGCCGGTTATCCCCACTTCCGGTTGGAAAGGATTGTACGGCAATTTTTTGGATCTACTGCTTTCGAAAATCCCACTTACCCGGTTGACAATCGGTGGAATATGCAGTTATACTAACGCTCATAGACTGATGTTACATCATATCGGACTTGACAACGCCATTTCCAAGCATATGTCGGATCGACGTTCCAGCGGTGACGGTCGCCGCCGCTATTCTCCACGGTTTAGGATCGATATGTACCGTTTTCTTGTGGATAAAGTCAGGAGCATCCGGCCGGAATTGCCCATTGGTCTTTGCCTTGAAGAGACGAATATATGGCAGGCGGTCGATCCGGCACTTAAACAGGGCGTATGTAATTGCGTTTTGTAAGGGGGAAAGAATAAATGATTGTATTGAGTTTTGAGATGCTATAATGGAGTATTTAATAAATTGTTATTGTTGGCAAACAGAGGTAATAGTTTACTTGTACTTGTAATCAAAAAAAACTTTTTCCTTTCGATAATAAGCAACAATATCCCCAATCTCTGGATTTGAGGATATTGATAAGTACTATTAAAAATCTGGTTTAGGGGAGTGTAAAAAATATTTAGGAAGTAACCACTATATATTATCAAGGTTAACAGAATTCAACGGAGGCAATATGACTCCCAATCACCTCTCCAATCTGATAAACAACCTCAAATACCACAAAAGAATGTCCCAGACCATATATGACCTTGAAAAGCGAAATTATCGCTTTTCTTATTACGAAAGATTATGATAACAAGCCAGCGGTCATCAGCGGCTGGAATCTTGCAATTGACTTAAAGCGCTTAAAATGTTATTTTAACAGGAAAGTTATGCGCCAATAGCTCAGTTGGATAGAGCAACTGCCTTCTAAGCAGTAGGTCGCAGGTTCGAGTCCTGCTTGGCGTACCATTAAAATACAATGACTTACAAAGATTGTTGGCACAAAAAACAGTGGATTTAAATACAAAATGTGTCACACTTTTTCGCTAATGTCATGGAGTAAGTTCAAAAACTGTCCCGCTTTCAACCTGTCATGAGCAGCATAGTGAGCCGTAGTTGCCCTGCCCACATCTTTTGATCCACTTCTTAAGTTAGTCAGTAAAGAAACTGAGGTTGCCCCCATATACATGCCAGTAGTATGGTTAGGATTCTCGACGTATTTTTTCATTTAGCTTAATTCTAAATCATTTCTCCATTATTGACTCTTTGATTTTCTTCCCTTATGGGTTATTATTTTAGTAATGATTTATCACTCATAATTTTCTTTGTGGAGTTTTTGATGCAAGATAAAATTACATATAATCAGCTTATTAAATTCATTGAAAGCCCTTTAATCAAGTGTTATAAATCATTTGCATAATAGGGATTTACTTTCATATCATATCGTAAAAGACCAAGATGTATATAATTCCGGGATGCAATCATTAAATTAATATTTTAAATAACATAGGTAAATTTCAAAGAATAAACGATAAAAGGGCAATGTGCAAAATTGATAATTTACCCTTTTATACTTCTTGCTTATGTCTTAATTTTCATATTCATTGGGGGAATTCAATTATTTTTTTAATGCGCTCAGGTTTTAGTCAACCTATCTGGATATTTAGAGTCAAATAAAAAATTCTCCCGCCCTACCTGAAAACCGGGGAAAGCAATTGATTTAGCAAAAGTTCAACAAAAAGAGGTAGAAGACATGAATTTAAGTAATAAGTGTGTATTGGTTACCGGGGGTTCGCGAGGAATAGGCAAAGCAATAGCGGTGGTTTTAGCCGAATATGGAGCACATATTGCTGTAAATTATGTGGAAGATGAAAATGGAGAAAATTTACGCGATGCAGAGAATGTTAGAGACCAAATTGCCAGTTTGGGGAGAAAAGTAACGGTTCTCGAATCCGATGTAAGCAATTATAAAAGTGTTTCCAGAATGGCAAAAAAAGTTATAGATGAGTTTGGTAAAATTGATATTTTAATAAACAATGCTGCCATCATTAGAGATAAGACATTGAAAAAAATGTCCGAAGAAGAGTGGAGTTCGGTTATAGATATTAACCTGACAGGCGTATTTAATTGTAGTCGAGCAGTAATAGAACATATGATAGATAACAATCGGGGTAGAATAGTAAACATATCTTCCATAAGTGGACAGACAGGTTTTTTCGGACAAACTAATTATACGGCTTCTAAAGCCGGGGTAGTGGGATTTACCAAATCACTTGCTCGGGAAGTCGCAGCAAAAAATATTACTATAAACGCGGTGGCGCCGGGAATAGTGGGAACTGAAATGGCAAAACAGATACCGGAAAATGTAGTTCAGGAATTTTTGAAACAGATTCCAATGGGAAGATTTGCTCAACCTGAAGAAATTGCTGAATTGGTTGCTTTTTTAGTCTCGGATAAAGCAAGTTATATTACCGGACAGACAATTCATATCAACGGCGGATGGTATATGTAACCCATGGGAAAAGTGGAAGGCATATGAAAACTATGAAAACAAAGGTAGTTGATGTAAAAAAAGCAATGGAATTAGTAAAAGATGGTGATACTGTGGCTACCGGCGGATTTGTTGGTAATGGACATCCTGAGGAATTAACATCTGCTTTGGAAAAAAGATTCTTAAAAACCGGTAAGCCGCGAAATTTAACTTTAGTTTATGCTGCCGGTCAAGGAGATGGTAAAGAGAAAGGATTAAATCATCTCGCTTATGAGGGATTAGTGAAAAGAATTGTCGGAGGGCACTGGAATCTGGCTCCAAAATTAGGGAAATTAGCAGTTGAGGAAAAAGTTGAGGCATACAACTTTCCTCAGGGAGTGATCTCTCACCTGTTTAGGGATATCGCTGCCGGTAAACCCGGGACAATAACTCATGTGGGATTGAAAACATTTGTTGATCCCCGAATAGATGGCGGGAAGTTAAATAAAATTACCAAAGAAGATTTGATTGAACTTATTCATCTAAATGGAAAAGATTGGCTTTTCTATAAATCGTTTCCCATAAATGTGGCGCTCATTCGTGGTACAACGGCAGATGAATCAGGCAATATAACCATGGAGAAAGAAGCAGGCAATTTAGAGATGCTATCAATGGCACAGGCGGCTAAAAACTCGGGAGGAGTAG
>JABHYP010000039.1 GCA_018656855.1 Candidatus Latescibacterota bacterium
AACAGCAGGGCGGATAAGTGAACTGCCGACAGGGAATGCAAGAGCGATAAATTTCGCCTATCAGCCGATAGTCCGCATGACCAACACATTCATTGAAAACGGTGTTTCTTCCTTAGAACAAATGCTTGACGGCATCACAAACGGTATCTATGCCTGCGAATACATCGGCGGCATGACCGACCTTGAAAGGTTTACGTTCAGTTCTAAATATGCTTATAAAATCGAAAACGGACGAATAACAACACCGCTCAGGGATGTTATTCTTTCTGGAAATGTTTTTGAGACGCTTCAAAATATAACCATGATAGGAAACGACCTTAGACTTTTCAGCGGTCTTGGCGGATGCGGAAAAGGTGGACAAGTGCCACTTCCCGTATCGCTTGGTTCGCCACATATCCGAATAGAAAATGTCCTTGTTGGGTAATGAGTTTACCATGATTGAAAAGATACTTGAAAGTGCGAAGAAAAAAGTGGATTCAGCAGAGGTATTTTCTGTTGAAACTGTTTTAAATGAAATATCATTTGAAGCGGGAAAACTCAAAAGTGCAGAGCGGAAAAATATAACCGGTATCGCTCTTCGGATTATCCATGATGGGCATGTCGGCTTTTCTTCGACAACCGATCCGAACCGTACTGATGAAATGATTGAAGCCGCCCGTGAGAGTTCACGTTTTGGCAAAAAGGCGCTTTTTGCATTCCCCGGCAAGTCTGATGCTCAACCTGTGGACATATTCGATCCAGCTGTTGAAGCTTACAGTCCACAGGAGGCGGTAGAAGAAGGAAACCGTGGGATAGTTATCCTGCATGAAACATACCCGAAGGGTTTAGCATATCTATCCATTGCAACATCAGTATCCACTATAAGTATTGCAAATACTTCCGGCCTTTACACCTCATACCGTTCAACAGACTTCAGCCATGATATTGTAATCAATATTATCGATGGCGATTCAATCCTCTGGATTGGCGACGGTGGAGAATTCGGCAGTCTTGTTTTGAAAACCGACGATTATGTTAAAAATATTGCCGATCTTTCCCGAAAGGCTGAGGCGAAGGCCCCGAATATTTCCGGCACTTTCCCGGTTATCTTCACCGCCAGGGAAATACCGACTATCCTACAATCGATTGAGCTTGGTGTGGACGGGATGCGGTTGGTGAAAGGAGACAGCCCGCTGATAGGACGTGAAGGTGAACATATGCTGGGTTCGGTAACACTTACTGATGATCCTTTAATCGAGGGCGCTACGGGAAGCCGACCGTTTGATGATGAGGGTATTCCATCTCAGCGCACGACAATTTTTAAGGACGGGGTTTTTCAATCGTTTCTTTTTGATCTTGATACTGCGGCTGAAGCGGGACGGACAAGCACATCGAACGCAGGCAGAAGTCTGCTCTCAAGCCCGTCGGTCTCGATGTCAAATCTCGTTATGTCAACCGGCGAATCGGATCTTCATGAGATGATATCTCAAATTGACAGAGGTGTTATTGTCTACGGAGCAATCGGTGGCGGCCAGTCAAACCTCATTACAGGTGATTTTGCTGTTAACATAGCGCTCGGTTTTCTGATAGATAAGGGTGAAATAGCTGGCAGACTTTCAGATACCATGGTCTCTGGCAATGTTTATGATGCATTTGGCGCAGTATCGGCAATGAGCAGGGATATCCGGCAGTACGGCTCTTTCATTGTTCCTGATGTAACATTTTCCGAACTTTCCATTTCCGGCAAGTAACATGCAATACAGAAAAACAATAATACAACCGACTGACGGCTATTATAAAGATATTTCAGAATCAAGTATTCCGAAGAAGAAATCCGGTCACATTAATCTCTTTCTGTTTATCGCAACAGTCTTTACTACCACGGCTGTTGGCGCTGTCATTGCGGATAAAAACCCTTTTGAAAGTTTAGGTTCATTTTTAAATGGACTTCCCTTTTCAGTAACTCTTCTTAGTATTCTCGGAATCCATGAGTTTGCGCACTATTTTACAGCGAAATTATGGAAAATCAGAGTCACCCTACCGTACTTTATTCCCGCACCAATTCTGCCGTTAGGAACGTTCGGCGCTGTGATAAAAATGAAATCTTCGATTCCAACAAGAAAAGCTCTTATTGATATGGGAACTTCCGGCCCGATTGCCGGTTTTATTATAGCTGTCATCGCAACTATCATCGGACTCAGTTTGTCTAAGGTAGTGCCTGCGGGAACGCTTGAGAGCGAGACCTATTATATTCTGGGTGAATCACTGTTGTTCAGGTTCTTAAGTTTTATCGTTCTTGGGCCGGTAAATGATAATTACGCTGTAATACCTCATCCGGTCGCTTTTGCAGGCTGGATAGGACTTTTTGTAACCGCTCTCAATCTTATACCTATAGGACAACTTGATGGGGGACATATATTGTTTGCGCTTTCACCAAAAACACATGAATTGGTGAGGCGTATACGTTTTCCGCTTCTTCTGCTGATGGGATTAACTTTTTGGAACGGATGGTACTTATGGGCTGTTTTGTCTTTGTTTTTCGGGCGAAGACACCCGTACCCAGACAGAATGGAACCGAGTATTGGAATTTTTCGTATGGCTGCTGCCATTATTACAATTATTATATTTTTTATCTGTATAACGCCAACACCGATTTCTATTGGATAATTACGTGGCAAAAACAAAAATATTACAACAAAAACAAATAGTTGTAGCATTCATAATATTCACAATTTTAATGATTGCGGCTGCGTCCTGCAATAATCCGTTCAGTACCAGAAAAGCCGAGAAGGGCGAATCTACGGGTGCGGCGATAAAACCGGCAAACTCGCCGGAAAATGTTTTGCATAATCTGTGGTCGTCATTCGGAAGCATGAGCATTTATGATTACATGGATATTTTTACAGAGGACTTCGTGTTTAATCCCGATCCTGCGGATTCGGTGGAATACGAGCAGGATTTCATGTATGGGTGGGGATATGAAGAGGAAATGACATTTGCGGAAAATTTTTTACAGAAAACTGTCGCTTCCGAGATTGAGTTTACTACACATTCATATGAATATAAAGCAGGAGAAGATTTGTATGATTATATCTACAGCATAATGATTTTTTCTCCTGACAGCACGGTTACCTCAAGGACTGATGTGAAAGGTCATGCATGGCTTTATCTCAAGGAGAACGAAGAAGGTAAGTGGAAGATTTACAAATGGACTGAAATCAGGCAGAACAGTAATGAGCAGCAGAATGACACTGGTAGTGACAGGGGATACAGTTCATGGGGTGTGTTGCGAGCAATGTATATAGGTCTTTAGATAACAGGTTTATGGTTTGTAGATGGTTAGTAACAAAGATTTGAACCTGGAATTCCGGGATTAAAAGGATTGTAATGGTTAATATAATAAATCCGGGAAATCCCATAAATCATGAAAATTCAGAATAATATTTCAAGATTCCTTGCCAAATTCCCGCTAAGCGATAATCCTGGTTCAGAAAGCGATTATATGAATTGTGCTTTAAATCATAAGTAGAGATGAAAGATGTAATGCATTACAGTTCATGCTATTTACTGTTTGCCATAAATTCCTTATAATATTCCCACTCCTCTTCAAAATTCGGCGTGAAAAAGCCGGTTCCTGAGTTTTTTTCAATTTCTGCGGGTGTGAAAAATCTTGCCTCGTCGATTTCATCCTCCTGAATTTTTACTGGCCCGTTCCACCGGCAGCGGAAGGTGGTAACGAATTCCCGTTCTATTTCGCTTACCATAATATAGGAGTAAAGTTTTTCGAAACTAATCTTTCGAATACCAAGCTCTTCTTCTGTTTCACGTTCTAATGCTTGTGAAAGAGTTTCATCTGAAGCTATATGTCCGCCGACAGATGTATCCCATTTTCCAGGCTGTACCTCTTTGGTTTTTGAACGTTTCTGCAAAAGCAGACTGCCGGAGTCATTAAAGACGAAAACATGGACGACACTATGGAGAAGGAAAGAGCCGTTGTGACATTCATCACGTGTGGCTTTACCTATAATTTCCCCTTTTGAATCGAGAATATCGAGTAGTTCTATCATTTTTGTTCTTTCTTATTTTGAAATGAAATCGGTAATAATTAAACTAAAATATAATAAAATCATGAATGTAAGCCAATAAAATCGTTGATTTTACTTAATCTCTTGTATATTTTATAGTAATGTGTGGGATGTAAAGATGAAAACCGATTATGTTCTTGATACTGTTGGAAAATACTGTCCGGTTCCGGTTATTGATGCGGCGAATAAACTAAAAGAGATGAAAAAGGGTGAGACGCTTACCGTAATTTCCGATGATGAAGAAATCAGAAACGATATACGGAAATGGTGCGAAATAACTGGAAATGAGTTTATAGATGAATTTGAAAATGACAGTGAAATAGAATTATATATTCGAAGGGCTGATGCGTGAATAAGGCGGAAAAGCTTCTTTTTGGAACAGCCGGGGTGCCGTTATCGACTAATCCGCGGGATACTGTGAACGCTATGAAACGGCTTCGAGAACTGGGGCTTGACGCAATGGAAATTGAATATGTTAGAGGGACATTTCCCGGAGAAAATAAAGCTCGGTTAATAGCCTCTGTTGCTCAGGAGCAAAACATAAGGCTTACAGCTCACGGACCATATTACATTAATCTCAACGCCGATGACCCGGAAAAACTTAAAAATTCGCGAAAACGGATTCTTAAAACCGCTTTTTTCGGAGGTCTAAGTGGTGCGGAAAGCATAACATTTCACGCCGGATTTTTCCTCCAGCAGGATCCTGTAAAAGTCTATCGTCGTATAAGTAAAGAACTTGAGGATCTTGTCGTGGAAATCAAAAAAATGGATGTAGATATCGATGTAAGGCCTGAGTTAACTGGAAAAGGTTCTCAATTCGGTTCTCTTGAAGAAATTCTTAATATATCCAAGGATGTTGAAGGAATTAAACCTTGCATAGACTGGGCTCATCTTCACGCCAGATCAGGCGCTTTTAATACTGCAGCCGAATTTCTGACGGTCCTGGATACGGTTAGAGAGACTCTTGGCGAAGAGGCTTTAAAGGAGTTCCACATGCATATTGCCGGGATTGAATACACCGCTAAAGGAGAACGAAAACACCTTAACCTCGATGAGTCAGATTTTAACTATAAAGAACTTTTTCGAGTATTGAAAGATAATGGAGTGTGCGGTTTTGTGATATGTGAAAGCCCGTCGCTTGAAGAAGATGCTTTGATTTTGAAGAATTATTACGAAAAAATATGATATTTAAAAGCTTAATTTTGTGAAAACCACCTTTATTTTAGTAAGTTGACTCTATGATATATTTTCCTGAGAATCTCGATGACTGGAAAAAAATTGCATTATTAATTGATAATTCGGAAAATATTGTAATTTCTACACATGTGAATCCTGATGGTGATGCTATAGGCAGCGAAATTGCACTGGCTGGATTTTTTGCTAATATGGGTAAATCTTTTCGTATTATTAACCATTCAACAACTCCCGAAAATTTACTATTTCTCGATCCTCAGAATTTAATAGAGACCTATTCGAACACAGTGCCTAATTTCATTTCTTCTTCTGAACCAGACATTGTGTTTTTCCTGGATCTCGGACGTTATGACCGTGCGGGAAATATTGCTGAAGTGCTTGCTGACATCCAGTGCCCGAAGGTAATAATTGACCATCACCAGCCTGAAACAGAAATTGCTGATGTTCTTGTTGTAAATTCCAGCGCTGCGGCAGCAGGAGAGCTGTTGTACGATCTGATGTGCCATATTGATTCGTCGCTTCTGGATAAGAACATTGCCTTTGCTATTATGACATCGCTTGTGTCAGATACCGGCTTCTTTCGTTACAGTAATACGACATCTACAACCCATCTCATTGCATCATCCCTTCACAAATATGGTGTGAAAGCGTATGATGTTCGCAGGCAGCTTGAAAAAGGATTGCCGTTTTGCCGTCAGAAACTGCTTGGATTAATGTTGAACACCCTTAAAACAAGCTCTAACGGTAGAATTGCTTATGCTTATGTCACAGAAGCAATGTTTGATGAGTCTGGAGCGCAGCGCGAACATACTGAAGGTATTATTGATCAAATACGGTACATAAACGATGTCAAAATAGCCGCGCTTATTATCCAGGAAGGACAGGATTTTTATAAGGTCAGTTTCAGGTCCGGAGGGGATGCATCCGTGAATGAAATCGCTTCAGCTCTCGGTGGCGGAGGTCATAAAAAAGCCGCCGGCGCCAATCTTTCTGGTTCACTTGAAGAAGTTATCTCCACGGTTCTTAAAGTTGTTGAAACATATCTGAAAAATATGGAAAGCGAAACTATTGAAGAGTAAAAAAATGTTTTTAAAACTTATGCTATAAAATTGAAGAAGTAAAAAGGTTTGAAAAATCATATAAAAAGTGTTAAATTCTTGTTTTAAATTATGAGGAAATAATGGTAAAGCCGGACACTTGGATAAGAACGATGGCACAGGAGAACGGAATGATAGAACCGTTTGCTGAAGGAATTTCGAGGGAGGGAGTCATATCTTACGGTCTTTCATCGTATGGCTACGACATGCGCATCTCCAACGAATTCAAAATATATTCAGAAACCGGAACAATAGATCCGAAGTCCATATCCACCGATTATTTTCAGGACATTATCTGCGATGTTTTTGAATTTCCGGCTCAATCCTCGGTGCTCGCCAGGTCAGTAGAGTATTTCAGAATACCGCGCGATGTGATCACCATAGCATTTGGAAAGTCTACTTATGCACGTTGCGGAGTTATTGTAAATATAACGCCGTTTGAACCTGAGTGGGAAGGATATGTTACCATTTCAATTATTAACACAAATACTCATCCTGTGAAACTGTATGCGGGGGAGGGTATCGCACAGGTTCTTTTTCTTGGGGGGGACGGTATCTGTGAGAAGTCATATGCTGACAAGAAGGGAAAATACCAGGCTCAAAAGAACATAACTGTTGCAAAAGTGGATGGAATTCGAAATAAAGAATAAGGAAAGGTTTATCGACATATGGCATTAAGGGTTGGTGTTGACATTGGTTCTATTAGCATTACACTCGCGGTGATTGGTGAAGACGGTGATGATTCTGTAATACGTAATCTGGCAGAAAAGAAAGAATTTTTCAGCCCGGATTCAATTTCATGCCCATCCGCATCTTCTATTGTTCTGTCCACCTACAGGCGTATCAGGGGGCGGCCGCTTGATGTTTTTGAAGAACTTTTCGGTATGATTTCTGACATTGCTGACGGAAAGGAAATATTTCTTACCGCAACCGGTTCAGGTGGAAAACTTATAGGAAACCGTTATAATGCGCCTGTAATAAATGAATTCGCCGCAATCGTCAAAGCTATAAATGAATTTTATTCAGAGGTTCGAACTGTAGTTGAAATGGGTGGAGAAACCTCAAAATATATCCTTCTGGAAAAAAATTCAGATCAAGAGCCTCTTGTAATTATAGATTACGGGACGAACGGCGATTGTGCGGCAGGCACCGGATCTTTCATGGATCAGCAGTCATCGCGGCTTAAATACCGGATTGAAGATGTTGGTGAGATTGTTACCCGTACAACGAAAGCTGCGCAGATTGCAGGAAGATGTTCCGTTTTCGCAAAATCCGATATGATCCATGCTCAACAGCGCGGGTATCAACCTAATGAGGTACTTAAAGGATTGTGTAATGCGGTGGCCAGGAACTTTAAAAGCGCAGTAAGCCGGAGCAAAAAGATAGTTCCACCGGTTATCTTCATCGGCGGTGTTTCAAAGAACATTGGAATGTTTAACTCACTGAGAGAGGTTTTAGAGATCGAGAGTGGAGACATTTATGTTCCTGAGACGATGTGCTGGCTCGGAGCGCTGGGATGTGCTTTAAAGACATTTGAAAATTCTCACCCTGTCAATATAAGAGGAAATACAGACAAACAAAAACAACATAGCAATATATTTCCTTCTTCGGGGAAATTGTCTCTTGAAAATGTTCGTTTGCTAAGAGAAAAGATTGTTCCATATACATTATCATCACAACATGAACACGTTCCGGTATATCTCGGTATCGATGTAGGTTCTGTGAGTACAAACCTAACTGTGATAGATCCTGAGGGTAGAGTTATCAAGGAAATATATACACAAACGAAGGCGCGTCCCATTGAAGTTGTAGGCGAAGGCCTTAAGGAAATTGAACGTGAAATAGGCAAACGAATTGAAATAAAGGGTGTTGGCACAACTGGTTCGGGGAGAGAACTTATCGGAATGCTTATTGGTTCCGATACAATCAATGATGAAATTACCGCACACAAGACAGGCGCTCTACATATCAGCCGCAGGATGCTTAAGAGAGAGGTTGATACAGTTTTCGAAATAGGGGGACAGGACTCAAAGTTTATCTCCATTGAAGATGGAATCGTTGTAGATTTCACAATGAATGACGCCTGTGCTGCCGGAACCGGTTCTTTCCTTGAGGAACAGGCTGAGGAACTCGATATTAAAATTGTCGATGAGTTTTCAAAACTTGCGCTTTCTTCGAAAAATCCCATACGCATGGGTGAACGCTGTACTGTTTTCATGGGAAGAGATGTGAACGCATACATGCAGAAGGGCGCGCCAAAAAAAGATATCGTTGCGGGTCTTGCATATTCCGTCGTACAAAACTACCTTAACCGGGTAGTGGGCGAACGCTCCATCGGCGATACCATTTTTTTCCAGGGAGGGACTGCATACAATGATTCCGTAGCTGCCGCTTTTGCAAAAGTCACTGGAAAGGAAATTATCGTTCCTCCCCATAACGGCGTTATGGGAGCGATAGGCGCAGCTCTCCTTGCAAAACGCAAAATGGAGGCAATCAAAACTGAATCAATGTTCAGAGGGTATGATCTCTCAAAGATTGACTATAAGTTAAGAGAATTCACTTGCAAGCACTGCAGTAACTTTTGTAATATCCAGGAATTTACCGTAGATGGAGAAAAAACTTACTGGGGTGATAAATGTTCGGAACGCTACCGCAAGAGGAAGAAGGTCCCTAAAGCTCCAGTTATAGAGGATTTGTATAAGGTTCATGAAGAGCTTATGCGTGAAACCTTTGTGGAAAACGAATCTTCCGGCCCTGTTGTTGGTATTCCTATGGCGATGTATAGCTATGAAATGTTCCCATTTTTTAACGTTTTTCTGACTGAATGCGGATTTTGCACCGTTTATTCCGATCCTACCAATCTTTCGATCGAGAATAAGGGATTAGAATGTATAATAGCGGAACCATGTTACCCCATAATTGTCGCTCATGGTCACGTAAAATCTCTTTTGGATAAAGCTGTAGATTTTGTTTGGCTGCCGAATATTGTAAACGCTGAATCGGAATTTTTGGAAAATGAATCGTTTGTCTGCATCTGGGGCTCTACTTTACCGTTTGTGGCGTCACAATCCCACGTTTTAAGCTCACACGCGCACAAATTTATTAAACCGACTCTTCATTTCCGCGGTGGAGAAAATGTCGTTAAAAAAGAACTTTTTGACACGGTAAAAAAATTCGGAGTAACGCGCAGCGTTTCAGATAATGCAGTAGACAAGGCATACCGGGCTCAATATGATTTTAAGCAGAAACTTATCGAGGAAGGTAAAAAGGCAATCAGAAACATAAAAGAGGCAGGAGAAAAGGCTATAATCCTTGTTGGCAGGCCTTATAATATTTATGACAAATCAATTAATTTATCGGTTGCAGCCAAACTCTCTTCTCTTTACGGTATTAACGTGATTCCCCACGATTTTATCAATGTCAGGGATATCAACATTGAGCATATTAACAGAAATATGTTTTGGAATTACGGAAAGAGAATTTTACAGACTTCGGTCAAACTTTCAGAGGATTCCTGTTTCGACGTAATTTATATAACGAACTTTAAATGCGGACCGGATTCATTTATCAAACAATATGTCCGTGATGCTCTAGGTCGGCCGTTCCTTATACTCCAGTTTGACGGCCATTCGAATGATGCTGGCATGATGACCAGATGCGAAGCATATCTTGACTCCAAGGGATTCCTTACCACTTGGGAGAGTTCCAATG
>JABHYP010000457.1 GCA_018656855.1 Candidatus Latescibacterota bacterium
CGCATGATGCTGCCCCCGAGGATGGTCAAACAATCAGAACAATTTATTACTGTTCTCACACTTATCGAGGCGTAGGTTGGGATATCGTTGCTTAGAGTTTGGGGTGTTGAAACCGGGTCAGGTGATTCCGTACAGCCCGCAAGTCCCGCAAAAGCTGCAAGTCCGCTTCCTCTGAATAGCTCACGGCGGGTTAAGTGGCCAAACAAATTCTTTTTTGCCGTCTTAATGAACTGCGATTTCATGTTAGAATCCTCCATGCCGAGCTAAATCAATACGCTTGTGAGTTTATACCGTTGTATTATGCTTTATAATAACATGTTACAATGCCGCTGAAAGAATTTCGCGAAATCTTCTTCCAACTGCTATTTCCTCGCCTGTTTTCATATTGGGAGGAATAACAGTGTTGCCACAATCGATACTCGGATCACCAGCACGCATCTGCTTCCGCAACTCACCTGGAGTTATTTTGACAGTGTCTTTATCCCAGTTAATCACCATTCTCGGATAATAGTTGGAGCGTCCCTGTGGCTGAACAATTTCCGTGGTAACAGTTGCTATGTCCTTTATCTGGTCGGCGATGTAATTGAGCATACGCTCCATTTCCTTCCATTCGGCGTCATGGTCGCGTTTGACCCAGAGTTCAGCCGCCGCAAGAACACCCATTATCTCTTCTTTCCCAACCTTCATTGGCCTGCCGAATCCAAGATTCGGGGCAATGTTTTTAATTGCTGCCCGAATAAGATCCTCGCGTCCAAGCAAAATCCCGGCGCACTGAGGGCCTTCCAGATGCTTGCCGCCGCTGTAAGCCACCAGATCAACACCAGCCTTGATATAGGCGTTGGGGCAATCGAAGCGTTCTGCAGATGCATCAACAAAAACGGGGACTCCGTGCTTTTTTCCGACGCGGACAAACTCCTCGAGGGGTATGCTCGGTCCCCGTTCACCGTCGAGAGACCTGCCCATCACGAAGATCATCGCGGTCTTTTCGTTTATTGCGGCTTCCATCTCTTCCACAGTCTCGATTTCAACCAATTTTACACCGACAATACGGATGGCGATGTCGTAACCGTTGCGGTGGTTTTTTGCGACTATGCACTCATTTTTCATATCTTCTGTATACGGGAGATTTGCTATCTTTTCGGGATCGGAACCTGCAACGCATGCACAGGTCGCAGCAGTCATACATGCAGCACAGCCGGAGGATACACATCCGAATTCAGCGCCGGTAAGTTCACCGAGTCTTTTACCGACAGCTTCGATCAGGTCAGCCATCGGGATAAAGTGCTTACTTGCCTCCTCCATGGCCATTTTGACCTCGGGACGTTCTATGGAACCGCCCAGTCTGGTCACGTAGTCGGAGCAGTTGATAACGGGTCTCAAACCGAGCGTTTCATAAGTCGGTATTGTGATAAGAGGCTTGTAAGAAGCGGTTTTTTCCCCGCATCCCATAAAGCCGGCGATAGATACAATTCCCAAAAGGACTGCTAATACAATTCCTGCATGCAGAGTGCGGTGTGAATATAATCTTGAAAGTACTGCCTTTAACGTTGAAGCGTAAGCCTGTTTCATGATAGTTTCCTCCTTTTTCATGTTATTTATGAAAAGAACCACTAAGGTAAATGTGGAAATTTTCACGTATTAAACAACTCTGTCCTACTCTTCAATACCCTTTAAACCTTTTCAAGGTTTATCATTGACACCGTGCCGCTATGAAAAGCGAGCGCACAAGTATATCGTTTTTTTCATATCCCCAATTCGGCTGGAAGCAGGTTCGCACGCCCGGAGGGTTGGTGAAATATTCACGGTATATCTTGTTCATCTCACCGTAATCGTTCACATCACGTAAAAAAACATGCCCCCACACGATATCCGAGTGTTTCAATCCCGCCTCGTCAAGAACATCATAGTGGTTTCGCGCCATCTGGCGGAACTGATTCCCCAAATCGGTCGATATAATTCCCTTTCCGGGGACATAGCCGGTCTGGTATGACATATAAAGGGTATTTCCCGCCCATACAGCGGGACTTCTGGTCATGGCAAGTCCTTCGGGGCCGTATATCATGCTCGATGGGCGAACCACCCTGCGAGTCGCCAGGTCAGTCGTTGCGATACAGGTTATTTCAATATGCGAGCCACCGGGTATCTCATCAGAAAAAATGGTAAGCCGCGCGGGTTCGTTGCCGAACTCAAAGAACTCGCTGTATACCTTGTTCACTATGCCGTAATTGTCGTAGTTGTCGATATACACGTTGCTACACACAACATGCCGGTAGTCGAGTCCGGACATCCTTAGCGTATCTCCGACTTTTCTCATCGCCTGCCTGACCTGTTCCTCGAACGTCGGGGGATGTTTTCCGTCGGGCAATGCGCTGCCTTTGCCGGCAATATAGAGAGTGTTTCCGGCGAGAACGCCCGAGCTGAAAAGTCTGCCGGTTTCACCGAGTATCTTCCGTTCAGAGAGGTCGGCATAGGCGATTGCAGTGATCTCCATCTCCGATTCACCGGGGATTTGCGCCGCCCCGAATGTTGTGCGTGCAGGCGGATTGTTCGGGAAATACTCCGCAAACGTCCTGTTCATTTCCTCCATCTTGGTCATGTCCTCGAGCATAACCCAGGTTTGAACCACGTTTTCAAATCCCAGCCCTGCCATTTTGAGAGTTCTGCCAATGCCGTCCAGACACCCTCTGGTTTTTACCGAATAATCCTCTCCGGGCTTGAAATCGCCATGGCCACAGATGTAAAGAGTTTTTCCGACCATGATGCCGGGAGCGTAAAGGTCGAGTTTCTGATCCTCTCTTTTAATAATATTTTTTGCCGGAAGCTGTGAAATAGAATCCGAAGTTCTTTTTCCGGTGGTTGTGGCAGCAGGTCCGCATGAGCAAATGAAAAGCGCTGTCAGCAAAACAAGCAGTGAAGCTGAAGAAATTATTTTCATAAAAACTCCCTAGATTAATAAAATATGAATATAGAATTACTATATGAATTTTTTATGTTATCCGCAAAAATGAAGATTTATTATGATTTTGCCTTTTTAATTAACTCACCCCTCGGTCCCCTCTTTAAAATTAGAGAGGGGATGACCACCCAGCCAGTTCCCCCTCTATTGCAGGGCAAGAGAGGGGGTTAGGGGGTGAGTTTGGGATTGGGGTGATGGGAAAATTCAGAAATATAATTGTAAATCAAACCTTTTGTTTTAATTGAAAAACCATATTCAAAACGTAAAGGCATTCAAAAGTAAAAAATTCAAAATTTTCCAAAGTTAGGTTTAATATTCATTATTTGTTAACAAAAAATAACTTGAACCCTGAAACCTTTAATCACTAATTCTTTTTCTTGCGTTTTGCTGTGAACGGAGCTGACCAGTATTCATCCATTTCAACTGTGCCTTTGATGGTATCGCCTTCGACAGTGCCTTTATAGTGGAAAGTTACGCCCCAGCGCATGTAATTGAGGCGTGCGGAAAAGTCAATTTTATTCCCCTCAATCTTGCCTGTAACTTCGCTTTCAAGGAACTCGCCTTTGTAATCGCCAGTGAGTTTTTCACCATCCTGACTGATGGTGGCGTTATGATTACCGGTTCCCGAAATAAAATTTATAGTAATAGCCCATTCACCCGCAGTATTTGCCGGTTCAGCCTTTTCCTGCGCCATTCCGGCGCCTGCAAGACACACAGTCAGCATAACAACACTGAAAAAAAACAATGTTCGCATCTTACCCTCGCTTATTAAAATTATTCAAGTTTTTTTACCATAACTATTGAACAACATCACAAAAAA
>JABHYP010000458.1 GCA_018656855.1 Candidatus Latescibacterota bacterium
AGATAGCCCTTGTAAGGCCGAAAGATTGGGCCGTTTGTCATCTCTCCCCTCCCCTCCCCAAAAAGCTTCTCTTCCTATTAATTCGGAATTATTTATAATATAATACGTATTCTTATCAGTGTGCCCCCAAACGCTGATTCAAAAGATCGGCAAATATATTAGGTAATTTAGGAAACCTGGGAAAACAGATGCAAACACAGAAAAAATACAATTGGGCTGCTAATATTTATGATTTATACGAAGCGCCGATTGAAAAACTGCTGTTTTCAAAACTTAGAAACATTGCGATAAAAGCGGCTACTGGCAAAGTATTGGAAATAGGTATTGGTACCGGTAAAAACCTTCCCTACTACCCACCGGAAGTTGAACTGGTGGGGATAGATTTCAGCCGTGGAATGTTATCGAAAGCACAAAAACAGCTTGACCATATAAATATTTCTAAAGTTGAATTAATAGAAGCGGATATACAAGATACAGATTTTGATAGCGGGTTTTTCGATGCGATTGTCAGTTCTTGTGTGTTCTGTACCGTTCCGGACCCGCAAAAAGGATTAAATGAAGCGTTCAGGCTACTAAAACCCGGCGGAAAAGCGATATTTATAGAACATATGAAAAGCGAACATTTTTATGTAAATATATTTCTTTATATGATGAATTTCATGTCGAGTATTTTTTTGGGAACATCGATGATTAGAGAAACCCAGAAAAATATAGAAAACGCAGGATTTAAAATACAGGATGTAAAATACTATGTTTCGGACGTCGTTAGGATCATAATAGCGGTTAAGTAGATTTAGATAACAGCTTAATTCTCTTTATTTGGTGAGTAGTTCTTTGGCCGAATCAATCCATTCTTTAAGCACCTTTTTTTCCTCTTTGTTCAACCTGGAATCCCAATGCGCTAGACGGTAACGAAGCGGTGGCATGGTTCCCTCTTCCACTGCCTTCCGGATGCTTTCTATGTCATTCAGCGGTTCTCCGTGCCCACCGAAGGGATAGTCATTTGTCATATCCAGGTGTTTTTTCGATTCTCTAATATCATATTCCATGAGCTGTTTGATGCCTGGCAGCTTAATGTACCAGGGGTATTTTTCAACTTCACCGTGGCAGTCAAAACATTTGGCCTTAAATATCGGCCGTACATATTTTTTATATTCCTGGTTAATGTTGCTATGCATTTGTTTCATTTGTTGCTTGTTATTGTGCATGCTCATCATCTTTTTAGCTTGTTTTTCCGAGTGCTCGTCCTTCCCATGTGCCAGCAACAAAGAGGGGAACAACAAACATAATATTATCAAGAAATATTTCATAATATCCCCAGTTTCAATTGGATGAAGTGTTGGATTTTGCGTTCATTTTGACGGCTGTCGTTCAGCACTGACCAGTCCTACAAAGTGCTGTAAAAGATGTATCGACTCTTATTAAGATTATATAATCCGGAAGAAGAGTACAACTATAAACCAATTTTTTAATTTCTTTAACCACAAGATTTCATTCTAGCTTTCGCATGGTGCAGTAAATACAGTCTTATTCCGCATTTTTTGCATTCAGAAACTAAAAATGCTGGTGATAAAAAAAAATGAAAGAAAGTGAAATTTGTGGTGTATTAATAATTAGCAAACAGAAATTTATATGATGTTTCTATGGCTCCTTTTGTTAATGACTATTCGATATGACCATTAAACTAAAGAATATAACAGCACGATCGATGGCCTCACTAATGGTGTTGTCCATGCTATTATTGAGCGTGGCGGCTATTTCTTGTGTTTCATTCATCGATGGAGGATCAAGTAAATCGATAGATGCTGATTCCGATTCAACCCTCGAAAAGGTCTTACCCAGCGGTCAGCACTTAAACCCAGAAAAAATATCTGATAACTGCACAGCCTGTGCGTTTGAAGAATTAATTAATAAACGGGTAAAGGCAAATAAGCGACCCACCGCTCCTGACAATGCATCAGTTTTTCGCTCCTACACCGCAGTAGTCAAAGATCCCAGAGAAAATACCACAATTCTCTTTACCGTAAATCCGCAATTTGGTAATTATTCCAGTCTGTTCGCCCAAAAAACCTCTCTCTTAGTCTATCATTCCTAATATTTGCATATTGGCAGGCGTTTGATTTACGGCAGTGTGTAATTTGCTGCTCGCATTCATGGCTGCTTTAGGCTCTCAGCTTTATCTTACTAACCCTGCACTGCAAATTTTTGCTAAAAGAACTCAATAAAATAAAGAGGGATCGATGGAAACTGAAAACAATAAGAAACAAACCGATAAAAAAAAATCTGCTTCTCATTCCGGCCACATGTGGATGATGGTGATCTGCTGTGCATTGCCATTATTGAGTTTATTGGGTTTTGGCGCTTTAGAGACTGATTTTTCTTTGACCGAGATTTTGCTTCTGGCAGGAATCGGCCTGGCGGTGTTTTATGTTATCAAAGGCAGGAAAC
>JABHYP010000459.1 GCA_018656855.1 Candidatus Latescibacterota bacterium
AGCAAGAGTTTCATATTTTACTTTTGTCTCAATCGATTTTATGTCTTTTGATGTTTCAATCCCGTATCCTGGTATTCCGAAAAGAGTGAGAGCGTTAAAGGTTGCGCTTCCACGCTGTTCCTTGTGTTGGGAGTTTTCAGAGAATGTATTGTGGTCGTTTAAATGAAACTTGTGTTCTGGATTTTTGATATAGCGATTCATTTCTTCAACAACTCTTCTTGCAGAGCCTTCAAGGTCAACAATCTCCCTTTCAGGATGATGATATGTAAGAGCGTCTATGATAATACACTGGCCGTATCTCATAGGATTTTTCATATCGGAAATATGCTCAGGGAAATAATATCCCGAACCTTCATGCAGATTAAGAAGTACGTCGCTACGGGACATGAGATTTTTTAAGATTTCAACAATTCGTGAATCATAATCGGTTTGGGGGGGAGTCTTCGGGGCGAATTTACGATTCATATCGCCGTTGATGCCTCTTTTGTTTTTCTTGATCGAATGGAAGTTTGCACGTGGTACGACTATCAAATTACCCCTTTCAAGTACCATGTCTGCATACAGGTCGGCAGCGAGGTATCCACCCGGTTCATCACCCTGAATACCTCCCATTATCATCATAGTCTTTCCGGCTTCCTTGCCCTTGATATAGTAAACGGTCAGTTTATGATCGGTGTTTTCAAAATGTGTCTCAACCTGTGTCTCAGCTCTTGAGGACACCGTCACCGGTAAAAGAAGGTATGCCAGGAAAAAAAACGAGAGTAATTTCATTGAGTCATCACCACACTGGTATGGGTTTGATTCATCAAATCCTTTTTTCTCTTAGTCTTTATAATGTTTCAGGTTCTTGTTATCTGGTTTTCACGAAAGTATTGATCAACGATTAACTTTCCATCCGATGAATAGACAAGAATACGAAGCTCGTTGAGTTCAATACCAGCCGCCGCATCGAACAGGTTAATCGAAATATCATCGCCATTTGATGAAAGGTACATGATTCCGTTTCTGTAATCAACAGGTAATCCTTTGAAAATGGGATTGCGGGGATATACGACAATTTCACCTGCCGTATCTGCATCGGGATTCACGATGAGCCAGACATACATCCTTTCGATTCCGGGAAAAGATGTAAAATTAAGTCTCAGTTCTTTATCGCTCTTTTTGTGATCTATTATATGAAGTCTGCTTATTTCCGGCTGCTCAGTGACAACTTTATTTTCGGGTTGTACGGGGGTAAATTCTGATGTTCTGTTTTTCTGTGTATCAGTTGAAAATTCGAAGGTTTTCTGGAATATGAAGGTGTTTAAAGAAAAACCGATAAAAGCCCCTATAACAAAAATAGCGCCGAATATTAAAAGGAATATCCTCATTGTAACCCTTATTGTAACAGGATGTTGAGTATCCTTAATTACAATAATTGTAAATGGAGGTTTCATCATTGTGATAGATTTTGAATACTTTCTGCAATAATTTCCCAGAAATATTTTCCCGGCCTGAGATAGAGTGTTTTTATCCCTTTGCCGGAAAGATTCGACGCAGAGTAATCCTGCAAAAACTGAACAACCATCTCGTTCTCATGTTGAAAGATAGCAAAATTTTCAAGTTCAATATGGTTGATTTTATATGATCGAAAGATGTTTGATTTATGATCTTTCAACTGTATCCGGTTTCTGCCCTGAGAGGCAAACGATGGTGAATAGTAAGAAATATACTCATCGATACTTTTTGTCTCCCATGCACTTCTCCATTTCTCGACCAATTCTAAAATCTCGT
Source organism: Candidatus Latescibacterota bacterium (assembly GCA_018656855.1). Taxonomy (GTDB): domain Bacteria; phylum Latescibacterota; class Latescibacteria; order Latescibacterales; family Latescibacteraceae; genus JABHYP01. The sequence goes on from JABHYP010000459.1 coordinate 1,774, forward strand.
TATTTTTTGTTTCGGTATCCTCTTTCGGCAGGATTTTCAGCTTGTCAACAATAATGATTGGAGTGCTGTTCAGTTTTACATATTTGCTGAGCATTTTGATTGTTTCATTGGTTCCCACAACACAGCCGTGGGTTCCGTTGGGCTGAGAATTATCGGGAGGTTCGTCTCGACCGTGAAGCCATATACCGCCGCCATTCTTTCCCTCAGCATGATCAAGGGGATTGGGAAAGTTGATGACAAATGCCATTTCTCCATACTGGTAGGCTTTGTTTCTACCAACGAGGCGGAGTATTTCTGATCGAGAATATTTATTAATAATGAAATAGATGCCCTCTGGAGTCTTATTATCGCCTTCCTCTTTCTTATCTCCGCTGTTTCTACCTGTTTCACAATCGAAGGCAAGTACATTTTTCCGTTCACCATTTTCATATTGGAGAAGATAGAGTGTATGAGCGCTTTTATCAACAAGGAAGATATTAGGAGAAAGTCCGTCGTATTTAAGTATGGATCCCGCCTCGAAATTTGTGCCGGCCAATTTTTCCAGTGAAGCAACAGAAACGGATTCTACTTCCTTAGAAGGGAAGTCTATATCAATTTTCAGAGCGCTGCACAGGTCTCTCAATTCGTCCGGGGAAACTCCTATTTCTGAGGCTGCTTCTTCGAAGCTCTGTGCTTTTTCAAGCGCCTGCCTGATGTAACGTTCGGCGATTGTTTTTAACCCCTATTCCCCATATTAAATCCGTAAAATGCTTGCGTAATATGTCATAACATGTTATTATATAATAAGTAACATGCGCTTATTGCAGACATATTCTGGACACCCGGAGGGTGAAAGCATGAAAGTTGGTTTTGATGG
>JABHYP010000460.1 GCA_018656855.1 Candidatus Latescibacterota bacterium
GATAACCCAGCACATCGCTCGGAATTACACAGTTGGAAGTTGCGGCTATCGCATGGACATACGAGGCATCCTGAACACTGATTTCATTACCTGACCCATGCCAGCATATAAACCCAAATGCATCAATTAAATGGCAAAGCCTGACGAAAGTCCGCATATCGCCGCCAAGATTAAAGATTTGACACGCGCCTACCTTTATTGCCTCGGTAATAAGACGAACGTCACTCGTATGCATGCAAAGCGGGATATTTATTTTTTGGAGTTCTTCGCTTAAGCGAACGTAGGTATCAATGTCTTTTGGCATTGGGTCCTCAATGCATTGAATATTATATCCTTCCAGTTGCTTTGCCTGAAGGAGAAATTCTTTGATATCTTTAAAATGCGAATTTGGATCAATAACAATCTTTATTCCTGGAGCGCCTTTGGTTATATCCTTAACCTGCTCAACCATCGAATCTCCTGGGCGCTGTTTGTACTTAATTCCTTTATATCCGAGTCCCCAGGCTTTTCTGGCGACATTCTGCATGTCTTCTCCTGTTTGCCTTCCAGTCCAGTACCCTACTGCTACTTTGTCCTGGTGCTTTCCCCCGAGGAGCTGGTACACAGGTACGCCTAAGGTTTTGCCAACGAGGTCGAAAATTGCCATTTCAAATGCGTCAATAGATGAACTAAACGGCATTCCAAGGGAGCGGTGGGCAAAATTCAATGAAAATACATCTTTCCCTTTCAAAAACTGTTTGTTTTTCTCAAATTCGTCTTCATTATAATACCTGAAGGTTTCTCCCAGGCCGATAAAACCATTATCCCCGTACAGCTTAATTAAACTTTTGTAACCTTTCCAAAAACTGGACGTTCCGTCTTCGCCAATTTTTGCGCTGTTTATAATATTTTTTCTCGGCGGTACTACAACCTTAATAGTTTCAACACGGTCGATGATTACTTTTTCTCTTTTTGACTGTAGTCCGGCTCCAGGTGTAAGTTGAGCTTCTGAAATTTCCGGCAATCCCAGTCCTGACGCCAATCCAGCTATCCCGCCTGTAAATTGTTTTAAAAAACCCCTGCGCTTTTCTCTACCGGATTCGTTGAGACGTTCCATCGTGACTTCTCCCTGTGTCATTGTTAAAGATATGTTCATTAGAACCGATTTCTCTTCTAAAGATTACATATTTTATTGCCTGGCACAAACATTTCATACACTGTACTTTTTAATAGCATCCTCATCCAGTTCAACACCCAGGCCGGGGGCATCCGGAAGAATTGCATAACCATCTTTGACGGTAAACGTTTTGGAAAGAAGGTCATTTTCCCTGATTAGATATCCCAATACATCGCTTGGAAGAGTGCAGTTTCGGGTGGCGGTTATCCCATGCAGGTAAGCAGCATCCTTAACGCCAATTTCAATGTTGGATCCCTGCCAGCACTTACACCCAAATCCATCAATTATATTGCAATTCCGGACGAAAGTCCGCATATTGCCTACCATATTGAAAATATTGCACGCTCCAGCCTTTATCGCATCGGCAATCAGAGAGAAATTATTTGCTTGAATGTGCATCCCGACAGGGTAGCTAAGTTCCTCGTTCAAGCGCAAATACGTATCAACATCATGCGGCATAGGATCTTCCATGCACATGATGTTATATCCCTCCAGTTGTTTTGCCTGACGTAGAAATTCATTATAATCTTCAAAGTGTCGATTCGGATCTACAATAATAGCCAGATCAGGGGCAGCTTTATTAATTGAGCGAACCTGTTCAACCATCGAATCCTCAGGCCGTTGTTTGAACTTCATACTTTTATAGCCCATATCCACAGCTTGTCTTGCGTGCCTTTCCATTTCCTTTCCCGTTGGCCTGCCAGTCCAGTAGGCCACTGCAACCTTATCCTGAAATTTTCCGCCAAGGAGCATATACACAGGAACTCCCCATGTTTTGCCAATGAGATCAAATATGGCCATTTCAAAGCCGTCAAGACCACTTCTTTGAGGCAGTTCAAGAGTTGGATGAGCAAAATTCAGTGATAACACATCCTTCCCCGTGAGGAATTGACCGTTCTCTTTTACAGCATTTTCTGAAAAATTTCTGGTAACTTCACCAATGCCGACAAATCCGTTATCACCATATAGCTTAATTATACAGTTATACCACACGTTTCGGAAATTATTTTCAAGTTCGGGGTACCGTAACATATTATTCTTCCCCGGCACCTGTACTATTATAGTTTCAACACGATTGATGACAATTTTTCCTCTTTTTGCCTGCAACCCAGTACCAGATGTGTTCTGTGCTTCTGAAACTTCCGGTAATCCCAGTCCTGCAGCTAATCCGGCCATCCCGCCTGTAATCTGTTTAAAAAAATCTCTGCGCTTTTCACTGACGGGTTCGTTGCGGCGTTCCATTGTGGCTTCTCCCTGTGTCATTGTTAAAGATATGTTTATTAGAACCGATTTTTCTTTTAAAGTTTACAAAATTTTATTGTCTTTCACAAACGTTTCATACGCTGTACTTTTTCAACGCATCCTCATCCAGTTCAACACCTAAACCGGGTGCATCCGGAAGAGTCGCAAAACCATCTTTGACTGTAAATGTTTTTGCAAGAAGATCATCTTCTCTTATTAGATATCCCAATACATCGCTTGGTATTGTGCAGTTGCGGGTAGCGGTTATCGCATGCAGATATGCGGCATCCTGAATGCCAACTTCTATGCCTGAACCATGCCACGCCTGCATACCCGCAGCATCAGCGACATTACAGATGCGGACAAAATTACGCATGTCGCCGCCGAAATTGAAACAATCACACGCTCCCGCTTTAATCGCTTCAATAACTTGTTTTGGGTCTCCTAAAGTCATTGCAATGGGTGTATCCAGTTTCTCGCGAAAACTCGTATACAGATCCATATCGTGCGGAACCGGATCTTCGATGCACCTGATATTAAAGCCCTTGAATTGCCGCGCCAGTTTCAGGAATTCTTCCGGTTCCTTGTAATACCGGTTCAGGTCAACGATTATCTCGAGTTCTGGGGCAACTTTATCGAGAGCGCGAAGCTCGTCAAGGATAGGGTCGTCCGGCCTCCATTTGAACTTTATGCCTTTGTAACCCATATCCACCGCTTTTCGGGCAACTTTTTCCATGTTCTGTCCATTTCGCCGGCCTGTCCAATAGGTGACCGCAGCCTTTTCCTGGCACTTGCCGCCGAGCAGCTTATATACGGGCACACCCCATGTCTTGCCGATAAGATCGAATATGGCCATTTCAAACGCGGATGAAACCCGCCTTTGAGGCAGTTCAAGTGATGGATGGGCAAAATTAAGCGAGAAAATATCTTTCCCCGTCAGAAACCGGATATTTGCATCTACAGCCTCTTCGCTGTAATTTCTGCTGGTTTCGCCAATACCGATAAAGCCGTTATCTCCATGCAGTTTAAGAATACACTTGTGCCCTTCCCAGAATGTTGACAAACCATCAGGAGCATATTCCGGTGTATTTACCATTCCGGTTTTTGCCGGAATCTGAACCTTGAATTTTTCAATACGGGTTATTGCCAGCTTAGCTGATTCAGCATGTTTTTTCTGAGCATACGATGAAGCAGGCAATCCCAGTCCCGCCGATAATCCAATCATCCCGCCTGTTATTTGTTTCAAAAATGTTCTACGGTCTTCACTACCTGGTTCACTGAGATAATCCATTTTGATTCCTCCATGAGAGTATATTACATCATTGGGAGAAAATTACAAAAGCACCATTTTATACACTGTATTTTTTTAAAGCGTCTTCATCCAGTTCAATTCCCAATCCGGGGCCTGTTGGTACGGTTGCATAACCGTTTTTCACGGTATATCCCTTGCTGAGAAGGTTATGTTCCCTGAGAAGATGTCCGATAACATCGCTTGCTATAGTACAGTTCGGGGTTGCGGCGATTGCATGGATAAAAGAGGTATCGCGTACTCCCATCTCGCTCCCTGAACCATGCCATGCACGCAGACCCGCAGCGTCGGCAATCTTGCAGAGACGGACAAACGTGCGCATGTCGCCGTTCAGATTGAGACAATCACAGGCTCCGGTCTTTATCGCCCCTATTATCATCGTGGGAGCGCTTGTAGTGATTGCGATGGGTATAGAAAGTTTCTCGCGAATCCCGGCATATTTCTCAAGGTCATGCGGAATTGGGTCCTCGATAGCTTTAATGTTAAAACCTTCTAATTGCTTTGCAAAATGTAAAAATTCCTCCGGTTTTTCATAATGCCGGTTCAAATCCACTGTGATAGCGATTCCAGGAGCTATTCTGTTAATCGCACGTATCTCCTCGATGATAGGATCGCCGGGCCTCCATTTGAATTTGAGTTCCGGATACCCCATTTTCAAGCATTTTCTGGCGACTTTCTCCATATCTTCCGGTGTCCTTCGTCCTGTCCAGTAAGTCACCGCAATCTTATCCTGATATTTCCCCCCAAGCAATTTGTGCACGGGCACACCCCAGGTTTTACCAAGAAGATCAAATATGGCCATCTCAAACGCATCGCTCGTTCCCCTCTGCGGTAAACCGAGTGCCCGATGGGCAAAATTGAGTGAGAGAATATCCTTCCCCTTAAGAAATCTAATATTCGCCTGAAGAGCTTTTTCAGAATAGTTTCCGCCGGTTTCACCAAGGCCTATAAATCCGTTTTCACCGTAAATCTTGATGATGGCTTTATCTCTTTCCCAGAAACGCGAAAGGGCATCCGGGCCATATTCCGGGCTGCACCACATTCCGGCTTTTACCGGCACTTTAAATTGTATTCTTTCTATATGATTTATGACAAGTTTTGTATTTTCAATGCTTTTTCCTCCAAGCGCATTAAAACCTTCCATTTTACTTTTTCTCCTTTCGTATCGGTACAATGCGAAATCGGTTTTATTTATTATCAGATATTCAAACACTCTGTGAATGTATAGTATAATTGCCTGTAAAAGCTCTAACAAGTATTATTGTATCTTCAGGAAAATAAGAATGTATAATAATCCAATAAATCCTTAAATACCATAAATAATGATTCGGATTTTTTTAGAATTATTATCAAGTTTTGAATAACCGGGGATTAACCGTGATTATACGGATTATTTATGAGAGGCATAAACATTATAGAAGAGAAAATCTTCGACCGTGAACGAGAAGATTGTTGATGTAAATTTCTATCGGAGCAGCATCAGGACTCAGGTACGCTGTTCAACAGCATTTTTCCATTCGTCGTGGATTCATCAGATGCAATGTTGCCATCCAGAATATGAACAATACGATTGGCATGCTCGGCAATGTACTTCTCATGGGTGACGAGAATGATGGTATTTCCTTTCTCATGAAGCTCCTGAATGATCTCCATGATTTCTTCCCCGGTCTTTGAATCCAGGTTGCCGGTGGGTTCATCTGCGAGGAGAATCGAAGGGGTGTTAACAAGGGCGCGGGCGATTGCTACTCTCTGTTTCTGGCCGCCGGACAGCTCGGTGGGACGATGGTGGTAACGTTCTTTAAGGCCTACCGCATCGAGGGCAAACTCTGCTTTTTCGCGCCTTTGGCGCCTGGAGAGGCCGGAATAAATAAGAGGCAGTTCGGTATTATGAAGGGCATCGGAACGCGAAAGAAGGTTAAAATTCTGGAACACGAATCCGATTTCATGGTTGCGTATCTCAGCGAGTTCATTATCGGTCATTTCTGAAACGTGACGTCCGTTCAGTTCATAATACCCCTCAGTGGGAGTGTCAAGACATCCCATGATATTCATGAGAGTAGATTTTCCCGAACCGGACGGTCCCATAATTGCGATATATTCATTTTTATCAATTTCGAGGTCGACTTCCCGTAAAGCGTGAACAACCTCCCCTCCCATTTCATATCGTTTGGCAATTTTTTCCATCTTGATTAACATGATATTTCTCCCTCATATCGGTATAATTAATTGTTTTCAAATCGTATTAAGACAAACGGCAATCAACGATAATACTTTCTCTATATAATATATCTTATTCGACGCATCCGGCAAAGCATTTTTTTAAATTATTCACTCATGCATTAACGCTTCTACAGGTTCAAGCCTTGAAGCCCGCCATGCCGGATACACTCCGAACGTGATACCGACAAACGTGGAGAATCCCGCCGCGAAAAGCATCATTTTCGCAGAAATAACGCTAATAAATGTCATCTTTGTAAGGCTCGTGATATACGCTGCAATTCCCGCACCCAGTCCAAGTCCGAGCATTATACCGAGCAGTCCTCCGATGACACAGAGAATAACCGCCTCAATCATGAACTGGAGGAGAATGGTCGTGCGTTTTGCGCCAAGCGCCTTGCGTACTCCAATTTCACGAGTACGCTCGGTTACTGACACGAGCATGATGTTCATGATACCGATACCGCCGACAATAAGCGATATTCCCGCGATTCCTCCTGCAATAGATTTCATGATAAGAAGTACCTTGTTAATTTCTTCCAGTGCATCAAGGCCGGTGCGAATATTGAACTCATCGCCGTGTTCGTGACGTCTTTTATAAACTCTCTTCATTGCTTCCACAACTTCCTCAACATCTTCAGGACTCTTTGCCTTGACACTGATATAATTCACATGGTCTTCTCCGGTAACTCTCCTCTGAGCTGTTGTTATCGGTATCATCGCCCGGCGATTGAAATCGTTATCAAAAAATTTCTTGTCTTCCATCACTCCAATGACCGTATATCTTACACCTCCGATCTTCACCTCTTTCTCCAGAGGATCAATATCCTCTCCGAAAAGATCTGCGGCAACTTCGTTTCCCAGTACGGCCACCTTCGCATTGTTTATCAAATCAAGAGCACTCAGAAAACGTCCCTTTGCAAGCCGCCAGTTTTCGGAAACCATATAGTCTGGCGATGTACTCACGATTCTCCCGTCATTCTTTGAGGCTGAACGATACTTGACATTCCAATCATTGCCACCAAAATTAATATGCGGAACAATGCTTTCTACTTTATCCGTTTCAGCATTTATCGCTTCAATATCTCCGAGCGTCAGATGTTCCTCCCATTTCCGCTGTACCCACTGCCCCTGTTTATTACGGTACATCCGATTGGGAGCAAATGACCAGATTCGAGAATATCCACCCATTTGTTCGAACTCACCGTTTATATACGCCTGCAGTCCGTCACCGATGGAAACTATTCCGGTGACCGAACCCACTGCGATTAGTATCCCGATAAGACTGAGAAGGCTCCGCAGTTTATTTGACATTATCTGGGAAAAGCCGACTGACATTGAAGCCCAAATATTCATTAATTACCTCAAAAATAGATTCCAGATTTTATTTTCCATATTCCAAATTTCAAATTCCACATACCGAATGCCGATAGCTAACAGCCGCGAGTTCATTACTCATACCTGAGTGCATCGATAGGATCAAGTTTCGATGCACGATATGCGGGATATACCCCGAAAAAAAGCCCGATGACCGCTGAATATACGATAGCAAATATCATAAGTCCCGGTGTCACAATGCTCTCAAAGGGCATTTCAGTAAGGCTTTTGACATAAGCCGATATGCCCGCTCCAATTCCAAGCCCGAGCAGTATGCCAAGCGCCCCGCCGAACAGGCAGAGAACAATGGCTTCGACAACAAACTGCCATAAGATGGTACGCCTTTTCGCACCGAGAGCTTTTCTTACTCCTATTTCCCTGGTACGTTCTGATACCGACACGAGCATTATGTTCATGATTCCCATACCACCCACAAGGAGTGATATCCCGGCTATACCGCCGGCAACAATCTTCATTATGGTAACCACCCGGTTGAAAGTTCCTATTTGTTCTTCCCCGGTCCTTACCTGGAAATCTTCGCCGTGTTTGTGATGGCGCTTTATTATCGCACGAATTCGCTCTGCTATCACATCAACGTATTCCGGTGAAACAGCTCCAACATTAATTTGATTTAACCGGTCATTACCAGCAAAGCGTTTCTGAGCAGTTGTGTAGGGACCAACAAGGTTGCGCTCGTTGGTATCTTTAAAGAAATTATATTTGGAAAATACACCTATTACCTGAAAACGCGCTCCTTCA
>JABHYP010000461.1 GCA_018656855.1 Candidatus Latescibacterota bacterium
CAAGAGAATAACCAGCAACTACTGCGCTAAGTGAGTGAAGCCAAAGTCCAAGCCACGAACCTTTGAACCCAGTATGACCTGTAATTAAAACACGTTTACCTGAATAAATATTTTTCAGGTCTTGACTTTGCAGTGAAAAGTTTTTCCGCCTATCCCCATATTTTCCAGGCAGCATTGCCATTTTCCCAAATTGAATTCAACAAATTATACTCGCGTGGAGTATCCATGCATTGCCAGAATCCGTCGTGGTTGTAAACCCCTAATTGCTTGTTTTTCACCATTTCTCTTAAGGGTTTTTCTTCAAGTACTATGTTATCGCTATCACTATCAAAATAATCCCATACCCGTTTTGAATCGAAAACCATAAAGCCACCGTTTACTCTGTTATTCGACACGGCAGGTTTTTCATTAAACTCAACCACGCGGCCATTATCGATATGGACCTCTCCAAATCTTTCGGCCACTTTTACCGCAGTTATTGTACCAACTTTTCCAGAATTAATATGAGTATGCAGTAAATTTTTTAAGTCAACATTGGCAACACCGTCTCCGTATGTGAGGAAGAAGTGGTCAGTTCCTTCCAGATATTGCCTAATTTTTACAAGCCGTCCGCCTGTCATTGTTTTTTCACCAGTGTCTGCCAATGTGATATTCCAACCGTTCTCATCGTTTCGCTCGTGAAAAGTTGGTTTTTGATTGTTTCCAAGTTGGATAGTAAAATCGGATGTCATCATGTTGTAATTGAGGAAAAATTCTTTTATAAGCCAGCCCTTATATCCAAGACATAAAATGAAATCGCTTACTCCCTGCGAGGCGAATAATTTCATGATGTGCCAAAGAATAGGCCTGTTCCCAATAGTTATCATCGGCTTGGGCAATATTTCACTGATTTCGCGAAGACGCGTACCCTGGCCGCCGCATAAAATAACAGCACGCATCTTTTTATTGGTATGATTGTCGACCGACATATCCGGATTCCTTTATTTTTATTCAAGCATGCAAAAGATGCAATAATTGCTTTAATCAATATTTTTCAATTCCTGAATGAAACTGCCAACAATGATATCTTCTTTTGATTTTGAGTAAAATTATGAGTCTGTTTAATCTTTGGAGCCAGAGATTCTATTAGCTTCTGCAATAAATTATCCTTTCTCATCAGAAGTATCAATGATTATCTGGCTCTGAATAGGAAGAGACTATTGAGACCGGGGGGCGTAATATTTTGACGGAAAACATCGTAATTAATCAATTTGGAGTAATACTATTTTAGAGTATTTTCCAGAAACCACATTCGCATTTAAATGTAGACTCTTCACCAAAAAGATAAGGATATCGTCAAAATTCCCCTCTGACTTAATGCTTGTATTTCCAAACCTTCTCCCCGGATTCAGGTTTGGCAATAAAGTTAGTAATTTGATAATTTCTTAGCTTGCGTTAGAAGCGCACAAAAGGAGTATTTCTCCTTTACGCAGGAGCCATTACATATGGAAGAACAGAAAGATTTTGTTCTGCGTTATGCGCACTGGACATGAATTAGAGAAGCCGGTAGTCACCGCGGACGAATTATAAGAACTGTGAGGTACTTTGGCAGAGCTATGATTAATTGGTCATATGAAAGTAAAACGAAAGGTAATCAGGGCATAGTTGGACTTGAACCGAGGCTGGGAAACAACAAAGCCCCGGTGATTAACCAGGACTTGATGTTGCTATAAAATAGTGGACACCTCCTGACCTCAAGTTAATTTGAGTTCTAGAGGTGTCCACTATTTTATAGCAACATCAAACTCCTGAGTAATTATCAGAATTAGAACGGCTGGAAGTACTTGTGGGAGATTTTACCTGCTCACAAATAGCTGTATAGATAATAGCCAAGAAAAAGAATGCTACAATTACAGCGCATCCCATTGTGACAGGCCGGGTAAATTGTTTCCCACAATTGGGGCAGGTGTTTGCGTTTCTTGCAACATTGCCACCGCAAGAAGGGCATTTTTTCATCATAAGCCTCCTGAAGAGTTAAGGCTTTAATATATCCGTTATCCTCCTGCCGGACACGGCCTGGCGTATGAAGTGGTCGATGGCATTGCGTTCTTTGACAACAGGGCCGTTACAAGCGGTTATTAGCCTATGTCTATCCCCACTCATATCCATAATCCATTCCCTGTTAGCCTCATCACAGCGTGAATTATGGTTTGGATATATTAACCGCCCCCTTTGTGACAATAGCAAGGCCTGAACGCCAAGATAAGCATATCTCCTCAATTCAAGTTCGAGCCGTCTTTTTCCTACCAACCAAAGTCGAGGATTCCTTTTATAGCGATGTCTATTCTCCCAGGAACAATAGTTGTAAAAAGCTTCCCAATTTATATCTACAAATTCCAAGTCTGAGATGAGGAAGGAAACATCTGCTTTAAGAAAGTCGGTTATGGTTGAAATTTTATAATATTGTAATTTATCATAATTCAACTGTAGCTCGCAGCGATCAAATTCTTCTTTAAAGTAAATCCGAACAGCTTTGTTATTATCACGGGTGTTGTTCAAGTAAAAAGTCGTGTAGAGGTTAAACAGGAATGCATCTATCCCGGTTTTTAGGCTACCGTCAAAATCTCCTTCTTTATAATACTCCACTGATTCACAGTGCTTGAGGTACGCTGAATAGCATAGCAGATATTTTACAAGCCTTGGGTTATCAGTGTAAAAATCAAAAGCAATTTCTACCTTTGACAGATGGCAGTCTATTCCCCACTCGTTAAGGAATGATTCGAGGAAGTTAAGAAACGAAAGTGAACCCACATTCCCCATATAGAGATTGAAGGTGGTTTTCCATTCCGACTTAAGTTGTTATATTACAAGGAAAACCACGTCTTCAAGAGGTGAGATATGGGACAACCGGAGGGTGAAGGCTTAAAGGTCGGTTTTGACAG
>JABHYP010000462.1 GCA_018656855.1 Candidatus Latescibacterota bacterium
CTGTCAAAACCGACCTTTAAGCCTTCACCCTCCGGTTGTCCCATATCTCACCTCTTGAAGACGTGGTTTTCCTTGTAATATAACAACTTAAGTCGGAATGGAAAACCACCTTCAATCTCTATATGGGGAATGTGGGTTCACAGGTTCTTACCGAGTTTGGCGCCCGCAGACCCAAATGGCGCAAGATGACACCCGAAACGCGCAGGAGAATTTTCCAGATGGAGAAGAAGGGGCTGAGCAAGGCCGAGATCGGCCGTAAGATCGGCGTATCGCGCGAGAGGGTAAGACAGATTCTGCAGCAGGGAATATAGTGTGGGGTTGGGTGGTGCCCTGCGGCATAAAAAAGGGACCGGAAACGGTCCCTTTTTTTTTGTCCACTGGTAGTGCTATATTGACCTTGCTCCCCTTGGTGTCAAGTAATTGGGAGTACGCCAGAATCATATCTTCGTTGGAATTCTTTCAGTATATTCTGAGCAGTACCAATGAAATTGTTTGGCATTGAGTGAGAATGCCAATTTTTTGCTGTTAAACATTGATATGGGTAATACCGCTAGAGTACTTTGGTTCTAAAGTGTATTGCTGTTCAGCTTTTCCTGATACCAATCAAAATGGCGGGAGAAAGAATGAAAATCCTCGGCCTGGCGGCAATTCTGGTACTGGTTATCCTGATTATACTATTCATAATTCTTATTATGAACGGTTTGCTCTCGAGTGTTAATATTACAGAAAAAAAAGTTGGACCGTACATGCTGGTATATAGTATGCATGTTGGTGACTACAAAAAAGTTGGACCTGTAATGGATGATTTGTATAATGACCTTAAGGATAATTTTGCTTTAGAAACAACCAAAGGATTCGGCCTGTATTATGATAACCCAAAAGAGGTTGACAGTGATGAGCTCAGGAGTATTGTGGGATGTATAGTGGAAGGGAAATCAGCAGAAGAACTCAGTGAAGTCGGAAAGAAGTATAAAATCGGAGAATATCCATCATCAGAGAGTGTCGTGGCAGAATTCCCATTCAAAGGGAAACTGTCGATTATAATAGGAGTATTGAAAGTATATCCTAAATTGAGTTCATATATTAAAGAGAAGCAATACGCTAAAACTCCCATAATGGAGCTTTACGACCAGCCGAATGAGAAAATCGAATATATCGCATCCGTTCATATCCCGGGTGCCATTTTTGATAATTTATTAGAATAGGCTGATAAATGTGACCCGAAAGTCGGGCAGCCTGTTAATCCAGTCCTGCGGGGTAACTGATAATGACAAGCATGTTCGAGGAAAACGAGCAGATTCTGGACGATCTGGAGCAGGCCGAGCACAGTCTGGAAAAAATCCGGATAGATGGGCACAGTAATGTCGAAAAGGACGGAAAACGTGAGCTGGCGGGCAGGATCAAGCAACTGGTAACTTCTCTGGTGGAGAATATAGCATCCTCCGGCGGCGATGTGGAACGGCTGGGTGGTGCGGTGGTACTGGCCGACCTTGCAGATGTGCTGGAGCGTTACGAGGTAGTTTTCAATATTCCGGATTTGCGCAATAGGCTTGAAGAACTGAGAGGTATGATCGAGGAGGCTGGTATTTAGTCCGGCTCCTCGACCTGCCGCTCAGGCGGCCACCACGCTCTGTTCTTCCAGGCGACCCGGCATCGGGGTTTCAGTGATCAGGAACAAATCCTCGATCAGTTTCTGCTCCTCCGAACCAGCCTGGGCGTTATTCCAAGAATTAACCAACTGACTGATCTGATCTGTATTCAGTAGAGTATTCCCCATATCCATTTTATCCCTTTCTCTTTAAACATACTCCTGCTGTCTCCCGTATCTGCAACGAAAGAAATGCAAGAAACGTGCTCAAATATGTTGCGCTGCCGCCTGTGCCGGTCAGATATTCTGTAAGTTCTTGGCGCTGATGAAAATAATTTTGTGGAATCCTTGCACGGTAAGCCTTTGCCAATGAACCGTCTGATTGAGAACAGTGCGGATTCGAGCGCTGTAGTGCTTGAAATCAGTCAACAATTGTCAAATATCTGCTAGTGCTATGGCAGTAACACAGTACCGATTGTGACTCGCCGGGTAACATTATAATCACTCCGGGCGGCCCTTGGTTCGGCTGCGGCTGACAAGGGCCGCTAAGCCCCGGATTGACAAGGTATATGGACGGCTTTATCTTGAGTCAGGCCGAAAGTAAGCGTGGCCTGTGATATCTACCACTTGATCTATTATCTCATCGGAGAAAATAAGATTGGCCCGAAAGTCATCATCCGGAAAAAAAGGTGATCTGCGCGAGGAAG
>JABHYP010000463.1 GCA_018656855.1 Candidatus Latescibacterota bacterium
CATAGTAGAATTCGATGTCATAACTTCGTCGAACGGCAGGGCGTAAAAATACGACAGGTTTGCCAGCATATACACGACAAGCACAACCAGCATACCGGTTATGATAGCCCTTGGGATGTTTTTTTCCGGTTTTTTCACTTCGCCGGCGACAAGCCCGAGAAACGTCCAGCCGTTATATGCCCAAAGCGAAGCCAGCATTGCGGCGCCAAAGGCTTTTATTCCGCACCATCGCGGCGCTTCCGTATACGGCACAAGATTCTCCCATGTTGCTTCTTTAGAGAATAAAAAAACCAAGGCTATGACTGCGAGTACTCCGAGCACTTTGATTGTAGTTATAAACGACTGAACACTTCCGCTGAATGATACTCCGGCGCAGTTGAGAGCGCCGCAGAAGATAATAGCCGCTATCGCAACAACTTGTTTTATACCGAACTGCCAGAAAACTTCGTGCCCGAATAAATGAATCGTCCGCTCAATCCAGACTGTTCCAATTGGAAAGGTCGATGCGAGAAACATGGCGAATGCTGCCGCCAGCGCCGCTGCCCCGGATGCGCCGACAGTAATGTACATCCAGCCATAGAGGAACGCCACACCTTCACCGTAAGCAGTTTGCAGATACACATAATCCCCGCCTGCTTTTGGAAGCATGGCGCCAAGTTCCGCATAAGTCAGCGCTCCGGCAAGGGATAGCAAACCCGCTGCCATCCATGCTGCCATGACAAGGAGCGGCGAGCCCGTATACTGCGCCATGATCCCGGTTTTGAGAAAAACTCCTGTTCCGATAATCGAGCATATAACAATTGAAGTTGAATCGTAGAGTGTAAGGCCTCGGACGAGCTTTCTGTTTCCTGTCATAAAAAATATAGCTTTCTTTTCAATATTTTTTATTTTTATAAATTCGTTGATTATTCTTTTAATACAAAGGCTTAGAGCAAAAATTTATTTACACATCTTGAACTAGAAATATAATATTTTACGTAATCAGGCATATTGGATAATTAGTTTTTTTGAAAAATTCAAGTGTTTAATATACGATACATAACGATGGTTCTGAAACGATTTTTTTATGAAGCCATTTCGTCAAATTTATCATTGTTTCTGATAATTAATTTATACGTAAAATGGAAAAGGAGGGTATCCAGTACGATGGTTGAAGTCTATAAATTGGTCGATGGTAAACAGGTAACAATAACTCAGCTTTCCGGCCTGTACCTGTCGAGGAGGGACTCGCCGGTTTCGTAGTCATAATAGGTGAGCGATTTGAGTTGCTGGAGTGATCTTCTGTAACCGAGATAAGCATCGAGGAAATTAATCCCCGTGTTACGCTGCCTGTTGATAACCTGAAGAACTCCCTGCAGCGATATTCTGTTCTCCTTATACTGCTGTATACTCATGTCACAGATTTCTTGCGCCATTGTTACGCTTTCTTTCAGATTCAGCGCACGCTGCTGGTAATCTTTGAGATTGGTTATTGTATTTACGATAGAGCTTTTCAGTGAGTTACGGTTTTCCTCGATATTCAGGTCGGCTCTCTTGACATTAACTTTCTCGGCGCCGACCCAGGCTTTTCTCCGCCCCCAGTCCCAGATAGGAATGTACGCGTTTATCGAAACCGAATAACTGTTGTCGTACTCTTCCCATATTGCCTGGTAACGGTCTTCATTCTTTTCAAGACCGAGTGTCATTTCCAGATTAAGATGAAATGCATCCCAGCCCTTGGCGTTATTGAGCCTGATCTCACGTCTTCTCTTTTCGATATACTGCAGACGGAGGTGAGGCCTCATCGTATATCCGTATTGCAGTGCCTGGTTTGCGTCAATCTCAATCGGATTTAAAACTATATCGTGCTTTACCAGAATCGAATCCTGAACATCCATCCTAAGACGCAGTTTCATGTTCTGCATACGCTGGCGAAGTCTATTGAAGTTTTTCAACTGCATTTCACGGGCATTCGTCAACTCTAAATTGGCCTGTATCTCCTCAATTTTTCTCGTTGTATCCTCAAGAGCAACCGTTTGGGCAATCTTTAATATATTTTCGAGATCCTCAACATAATGGCTATAAATAGTGTTCCGGTAAACCAGGCCAAACAGATTGTAAAAATCAAATGAGATACTGTTCGAAAGGTTGACAATGTCCCTGATATAATCGAGTTCTTCGCGCTCCACACTCAGTTCGGCATTTTCGATATCATTTTTCAACTCGTTCGGACGCAGGATCGGCTGTTCAAATTTTATGAAAAAGCGGTTATAATAGTCCACATCTTCTTCAATGTCTTCTTTCTGGTAATAACGGTATATTTTATTATTTAGCGACAGGTATCCGTTCGTGGGGTATCCGAGTAAAATTACAGGCTGCCTGACTGAAATATCCATCTGCCAGCGGCGGGTGTTCTGACGGATAATCTCATCTATTTGCAACGTGGAATTCCACTTGTAATCGGAAACAGCGTTAAACTCCGGCGCCCTGAGATTCATAAACACTTTCGACTTTAATCCCGCTCGTTCCGCTTTCAGCCAGTAGCGAGTCCGTGCAATTCCCAGTTCAATCTGCTTTATCCTGTAGCTTCTTTTCATTGCAATATCGACCGCATTATCCACCGTCAGCCGGGTAACTTCAAGGGCAGGTGTTCCCTTGATATTTAAAACCATTAGTACTGTTATTGTAAAAATGGAAACTTTTATCAAATTCTTCACAAATCCTCCGTAAAATCAAACAAAATACTAATGAAGCGACTAACTTCAAATTACATCATGTTTTCGATTACCCTGCCATAAGTTCAACTATTCGGTCTAAATTTTTCAATAAGTGAAATGTCGTTCTCATAATCGTAGTAGGTACGCATCATGAGGTTCAGAAGCGATCTTTTATAACCCTGATAAGTATCAAGGAAATTGATCTCGGTTTCTCTCTGCCTGTCAATGATCTGCAAGATATCCTGAAGAGAAATTGTCCCCGTCCTGTATTGTTCGATGCTAACGTCGGTGACCTGCTGTACTATGTCCATGCTTTCCATCATGTTCTTCGTACGCTGCTGATACTCCAGAACATTTTCTACAAAAAGAATAATTTCGCTTCGCATTTCAGTCTTATTTTCTTCGATGCGGAGTTCGGTTTGCGCAAGTCCAATTTTTTCGGCTTCAATTCTGGATTTGCGGCGGCCCCAGTCCCAGATGGGAACATAAGCATTGAGTGAAGTCGAATAACTGTTGTCGTACTCCTCCCACAAAGCCTGGTGGCGCTCGTTTTGTTTTTCAAGGCCGTAAGTTACCTCAAGATTCACGTGAAATGCATCCCATCCTTTGGAATTGTTGAGATCGATTTCATCTTTACGCTTATTAATGCCCAGAACCCTGAGTGTCGGGCTTAAGTTATATCCGTATTGAACAGCCTGCTCCATATTGATATTTATCGGTTTGAACAAAAAACCAGGTACAACATAAACTGAATCCTCAAGGCTCAGGCGCAGCCGCTGTTTAGCCTCCGCTTCCTGACGCCGCAAATCGCTGTGGTTTCTGAGCAGCGTTTCCTTAACGTTGGTCAGCTCAACCTGTACCTGTATTTTATCCATGACACGTGTGCTATCCCCTTGGGCAAGTTTATTTGCTATCACTGAGGTTTTTTCCAAATTCTCAATTTGATTGAAATAAATCGTGTTGTTATATGTAAATTCAAAAAGGTCGAAATAATCATCAGCAACACGTTCTATCAGCCATACCCTGTCACGGATATATTCCAGTTCACGCATTTCAAGGTCCAGTTCGGCTTCCTCGATATTGTTCTTAAGCTCATTCGGGAGAAAGAACGGCTGTTCGAACTTCAGGTAATACCTGTTATAATAGTTGATATCCCCGACGCCATCCTTCTGGATATATTTGTAGGTCCTGTTATTGAGCGATAAATATCCGTTCGTGGGATATCCGAGTAAAAGCACAGGTTGTCGTACAGCAAGGTCCATCTGCCACAGTCGTGTATTCTGACGGATGATCTCGTCTTTCCTGAGTTCTGAATTCCACTTGTAGTCAGATATCGCTTTGTACTCAGGAGCCTTGAGGTTCATGTATACCCTGGACTTCAGGGATGCCTGACGGGCTTCCAGCCAGTAACGGTTCCTCTCAATCCCCATTTCAAGTTGTTTTATGCGGTAGCTGTTCTCCATTGCAATATCGACAGCTTTGTCGAGAGATAACTCGATTACCTCTCCGGCAAACAAGTTTCCGTTTTTTAGAATTGTCAGACACATCAACACTGCAATTACGGATGAGAAATATCGTTTCAGACGTTTCATTTGCCCTCCAACGTTTTATGTCACATGCATTTATTATTCAGACAATAGTATTGCTGTTTGCATATCATCATCAGCTTTAAAAGTTTCAAAAATAAACTTCAAATATAAGTATTTTGAATGAAAAAGTCAATAAAATAAGCGGTTTTTAGCTATCCCTTAAAATCCGTTTACATGATATGAAAGAAAAGAATTTTTGTAAATTTTGCGCCTTATTGCGGCTATATTAAAGTGAATTATTGAGTTCAGCCGCAAAAAGCCTCAAAAGTAGGGTAAAGTTATGTATAATTCTATCAAGAATCAAAAATTGTTATTATGTAATACAATATGCTTGCATAATTTATACAAGTTCAATATTTTATTCAAGGTAAGTTATGCAATACCTTTTTCTTTTGATATATTTTTATACATGTCGGAAATGTTGAATATGGCTCACCTGACTTCTTTATAAACATAAAATTATATAAATCATTAAGCGTAATATTAGGTAATACTCTAAACAGTTCCTAAAAAAAGCCACGGGGGGATCCAATGAGTACACGGACAGTATGTTTATTGTGTATACTATTTTTCACACTTTCACCGATAGTCGGAGCGCAGGAAGATTGGCCCTATTTTCAGTTAGACCCAAAAGCATACAACCCCGCGGTAGATGTAAACACTGATATGTTCATCACAGACTGGCGTGAATCACTGCCGCGCGCCGAACATGGTTCGCTTGTCGTACGCGACATATTCACAAAGAACAGAGGTGAAGACCCTCTCAAGCCGCATGCCCGCGGCGCAGTGCTGAACGTGTTCACCGAATATGCCTATGCCACACTCCCTGCGAAGGCTTCCACAATTCCATCAAAGCTTGAAGGGGAACAGAAAGTTTTTTATTTCATCGGAGGAAATGGGAGCGTTTCCGCAGGCAAAAAAACTGCCGATGTTTATCCGTACGTTGGTGTTTTCATCCCGGAGAATCTCGAGTTCACGATCATAAATAACGATGAGGAACCTCTTACAATGATCATTGTCGGTGAACCAACCCACAAAGGATTCAAACCCCGAAAGGATATGCTTGTACGGGATGAAAATGTTCTTCCGATATCAGGAACTACCGGCCACTGGGTCAACATCAACAAAACCCTGTTTACCCGGAGCGACGGATTCGCAACTCTTACAGGTATGTCGCCTGTCTGGCTCGATCCCCTCACGATGGCACAGCCGCACGCGAGCCGCGGCCTCGGTACCGATGTTTTATGGGTGGCGCTCGAAGGAGAAATCTACACACTCTTCGGGAAGAAGCTCTATCAACTGAGGCCGGGTATGGCGTTCAAGAACCCGAGCGACGGTAAAGTTTACCACGCCAATACTAATGTGACTGACAGGCAGATCAAGCTTCTCTGGACAAGATCGATCGCACCGGCGGATCTCCCTTAAAATATCAAATAATTATTGCTAATCCGAATTCAGTAATGTCCGGTATAACGCCGATAAATTAAATCATATTATTATTTGATTTTCAAAACAGTCTGAAATGTATGTCATACATATTAATTCAGAGAACTGTGTTGTACTGAGCATATATAATGCGATAGAAGTATATATCTTTTATTATGACTCCTGTTTTCAAATATAGTTTCCTTGCCTCTGAAAAATGGCTGCCGGTATCTTCGATCTATGATTCTATATTGTAAACACTGTGTATATCAAGCGGTTCCGCCTCAAATGAAGCCCAGCCGTTCCTATAAGTAAACATAACTTTTTTTCCATCGGGAACCGTTTTTATACCGGCAGGCTTTTTATTGAGCCGCGCACGGACACGGATACCGTGGACGGTGATAAAATCCTGGATCTGAGGAGTACCGACTTCACGTTTGTCTCCTGTGAAATTAATAAGATGGACAAAACGTTCGCTACCGCGTTGATTGTAAAAAACCTCCACATTAATCGGTGTATGTTCGAGGACAATAGTGCGGGACTCGGTTGGATAAACGAGATTGAGCATCCAGAGACCAAGCTTCCGGAGGTTTGGCGTATCTTCCCTGAAATACGCCTCAAAAAGTCTCGAGGCGCAGTAAACTGCCTTTCCCTTTCCATAAGAATTAACAGTCACCCCCGGTCCTTCAGGAAGTTCGGCAGGCGGGGGAGAACCGGTCTTTTTGCCTTCATATGGCGGCACAAGTTCAATTAGTGTTTTTGCTGTGGTAGTTTTTATACGCATATAATTTCCTGCTACCTGGATATCGTATGCAGGTATTCCGAACGTATCGTTTTTTTCAGTGAACCGAAGATAGCTGTTAATGGTATCCGATGATCCCAGATAGCTCACTCCCAGCACATCGGCAATGGAAAAGTCGTCGAGCGGCTTGTTA
>JABHYP010000005.1 GCA_018656855.1 Candidatus Latescibacterota bacterium
GGGGAAAACCGAAAATATCCCGCATGCAAACGGCCGTACACCCATCGAAGAAGACGAGAGTAAGGGCCTCATTACGCATTATTTCGATGTTCGCATCGTGCTCCGCAACGACACCACGGTTCATCCCCAGCCAAAGGAAAATGTCTATGTGGACGGTTTCATGGTGCCGTATAATGCCCGCGGCGGAGAATGGTGGGGGCCGCAGCTAAAATGGGTTGACGATACAACTCCTCCACAGATCACCTGCGACAACACCGGAGAGATCAACGACTTTGAATGGCCGCTCAACGAGGTCAAAGTGGATTTGAAAAAAGTATCGGTTGTGGGTGAACCAACTGTCCTCGAAGCACAATTCTCAACGCTCACTCCGAATTTTTCGCACTATCACCTTGAAATAAACGGGGAACTTATTCCCATAGAGGGCGATGCCTGTATCTGGAAACTCCGCGAGGGTTTGAATAGTTTGAGGGTTTCATCTGTCAACGACATCGGCAGGAGCGGCTTTCCCAGCGAATTCGAACTGGAATATGATCCCTCTCTCGCGGACTATTCACAGTCGGTGACGGTGGAATTGAAGAATTCCGGTTTCGAAGAAGCCGATCCGAAAACCGAAAAGGCGAGTAAACCGGTACATTGGGGCACAATCTGCTCAAATCCTCTTCGAAGCAAAGATTTTACTATCGATACCGGAGTAAAGCGTTCCGGGAAAAGTTCTCTCAGGGCAACTCCCGCTAAAGATCCGGAAACCGGAACAGAGTATGCGTTTATTGTCAAATCGGCTAATTTCGAGGTCAATCCGGCAACAGATGTTATCTATACCGTCTGGCTCAGAGCATCGGAGGACAATACGCCGGTGGATATCGCTCTTCTCGAATCGAAATACAAAGGGCTGGGAACGTATGTGGAACAAGTTACTGTAGGAAAAAAGTGGGAAAAATATGAATTGAAATGCCGTCTGCATAACGAAATAAACATGATATATGTTGGTTTCAAGGTATACAGAGGCACAGTGTGGGCAGATGATGCGGATTTCGTGGAAGTGGGAAGGTAATTAATCTTCCCCCATATGTATGTATTATTGTGACTGTTACATCCAACGTCCTAAAAATGTAAATTATTTTTTGATCTTAATAAATTCAATTGAAAAATAAGTACCGACAGATATAAATAGCAGTTGATATAATTCCTAAACCTAAAAAAAGAGCTTGAGGATAGAGTTTTTCAATAACTGCATCAACACCCCCCCAACTATCAATTTCTTTTCCCCAATCCGTTAATGAGTTTATTTCTTTATCCATCAATGAGTTTTTTTCTTTTGAGTATGAAGTTGCTAAAATTTTATCAGATTTTTTTAGAAAACTATTAAGCGATTTTAGAAATTTTATTAATTTCTATAAAAAATTTAAAAACTCTAATTTAATGCGAATATATAAACCTGTAGATATTGATAAAATTAATAATATTATTGCTGATATTGCGTTTATCTTATATGGCAATATAGACTTAAATCTTATCTGTAACAATACAGTAAGAAAAAATCCAAGAACTGCTAACCCAATGGATATTAACCAGGTTGAGAACTTTGGTGCTTTTTCAATTTCATCCCAAAATTCATCAAAATCAGGAAAATGAGAAGAAAGTAAATCAACAAATTCGTCAGATTTTTCAGTTTGCTCTTCCATCCTACAGCCTTTTTCAATATTTATTTAATACATGTTTAACAAAATCTTCTGTCATTCTGTACATTTTGGAACCTGTAGTTTTTGTGAAACTAGTATCAATAAGCAAATCATTTATATAGCCATTATACTCTAAAAATTTTATCTTTTCATCCAATTTCTCATGTTCTTCAAAAAAATAAAAAATACTTCCCGCTTTTATTGATCTTTCGTTTCTCTTATTTATTATCCAAAATTCTCTTCTAAACTGATTCTCAGGATTTTCTAAGTCTTTTTTCATTTCTGCAATAAGTTCAGGCATTGTATTATTGACTTTTCTAAATTCTTTTATTTTCTGTTTACGCTCTTTTCTATCCAGACGCCAATCTATTAACATGTCTGATAAAAAGGGTTTAATTACGCCCAAAATATATCCAGTAATAGAACTTGCTATACTCAGAATAATATATAAATATAATTCTTTCATTATCTTGCGATTTTGAGTTTTTTTACGGGTGAACCGGTATCACAACCGTATTATTCCCCTCGTATATCTCGTCTACTTTGTTACCGGGATCCAGTACGGTCGAAAGCCGATGCGGGTTTCTGTCTCCATCCGCAGCCTTTTCCAGCCGGATAAATATTATTGGGAGTAATTCTTGTATATCCGCCCTTGAGCGGTGAATCGGGGGTTCCCATGTCAAACCGATATAGAAATTCAGCGGCATGGGCTTTTGATGTCATAACTGTACAAATAACTGCGGCAAGGAAGAATCGTTTGAATGTTTTTTTCATGATATTCCTCGATTCCAGATTCCAGATTTCAAATTCCAGATTTTTTATTAGTCCGTTGTCCGTTGTTATTTTTCAGAAAGGATTTATTACATCACCCGTCTTTTCGGCCGTTGATTTTCTTCCACAGGGACTTTCATCATCCAAAGGAGCTTTTTGGAGATTTCGGTTTGATTGATATTCGTATGGGGCGTTTTTCCGTTCTCCGGAACTTTATATGCCGATCCCATGCGAAATTTCCGGCGCTGCTCTCCATACTGTAACTGAAGGTCACCTTTAACTGCAATCCAAACTTCTTCTGTACCTTCCTGGTGTAAATTCGGCGGCGACATGCTCATTGGTTCCTGCATCATAGGGTTAAACGATACCAGAGTAGTGAGGCCGTCTAAAATGCTGAACAGCCAGTCCCCGATGTCCACCCTGCGGACATTTGTGCTTATCTTATTATCATATTCGTATTTCACAAGCATCTTCTTGTTCGTTTTAAAACCCGCCGGAACAGGCTCTTCTATGATATACATCGTTAACGGCTCTTCCACTGAATTGGTTATGGAAAACCGGACGCCCGGTGGTATGACAACACCGATGCCATCATAAAGATCTGCGGTTGTGCTGCCAGATTTTATAGTACCTTCACCAGAAGTGATATAGAATATTTGCTGTTTACCCTTGAGTGTTGATGGATTTGTTGATGTATGTGCTTTAAGGAACGCAAAGCTTACACTGTTCAGGTCGGTAAGAACAGCACCTTTTTTTGATGGTTGCAGGGGATCGCCCTCGATCTCTGTCAGAATATCACGTACCTCAAGAAAACCGTAAAGAAAACGCGGTTCAGAATCTTCCCAATGAGCTATAAACATGTCTATATCCGGTTCATCCGTGTTTTCAACCTGCCTGTATGGATTTTGTTCTTGTGCAAAGGCAATTGTGAGCAGTATGAGAAAGTAAAAAAGACACCACAGGGTAATTCTATGAAACATTAATAACCTCCATGTATTTTCCCGGCTGTACAGGGGAATGATTAGTTTTAGAAAAGAAAGAATGAGACTCAATAATAAGCAAAATATTCTTTAATGGCAATGTTATTTAAGCCTTCTGGCTATCCCATGTTTAACTCTGCCGCAGTAATTCATGAATTAGATTCCTGAAGCCATAAAAAGTTCCTGCAGGCAATGTTTTATTTTTCAGGTTAAAATTCATAATCAATTTAAAATAGCCGTAAAAAAAGCGCAAAATTCACAAAATTTCTCTAATTTATTCTGGCTCCTTACTCCTTACTTCTGACTTCAAATATAATAAAAATGTATAATATTTATAAAACCATGCGTTATATTAACCTCTAAAGTTGTATTTCTTCATTGACTTATTTTGCGCTTGCCGGATATTATTTAAGGATGATTCAATTTAACCGGGAATAAAATATTGAGGAAAGCTAAAATGAAAAGATTTATGGTATGGTTGAAAGTCACCTCTGTACTTATGATGGTGATGTTAAATGGTGAGGCTGTCTTTGGTGAGAATATAACCCCGGAACGCGATTCGCGGATATTGAAAATGGCCAGTGAACGCTGGCACACCTGGCGACAAAACCGCAAGACTTTTCCTCTTGCTGCCTGGTCGTATTTCAAGCGATTTCCTGGCACACCGGAAGAATATGAAACTTACCGCGATGCAAACCTTACTATGGTCATGCCTCCGCTGGACCAATATAATAATGCCATATCCACAGGGCTGGAGATAATCCTCGGTCATTTCGAGCCTCTGCATGAAGACAGGGAACTCTTGGAAAAGATGGTGAATTTCCCCTCGCCGCAGGATCGAAGCGTAACCGCATACATGGTCAAAGATGAGCCGCTTGTCGAAGATTATCCGGCAGTGGGCAGGGCAGTCGAATACATATACGAGCATGACCGGCGAGATGCTA
>JABHYP010000464.1 GCA_018656855.1 Candidatus Latescibacterota bacterium
AATCCTGCGAAATCAGGGAAAAAAGTCATGAGGGTGGGTTATTTCATAGGCTGTGCGACGAATCTTATTTTTACCGATGTTGCTGATGCCACCATTCGTGTACTCACCGAGAATAATATAGAGGTTATTATTCCGAGAGGGCAGATGTGCTGTGGGATACCTGAATATACATCGGGAGATTTTAAAAACTCAAAGAAACTAGCGGAAGCTAATTTGCGAACATTCCGCAAGCTTGACATAAACTGTATTGTCACCGACTGTGCCTCGTGTTCTTCTGCTCTCAAGCATGAAATTCATGAGATTCTCGGTGTTGACAAGTTTGATGTTCCTGTTTACGACCTGAATGAATTTCTTATGAATGTTATCGAGTTAAAACGTGACTTTTGTGAAGTTCCCATGAAAGTTACTTACCACGACCCATGCCATCTCAAGCGTGGACAGAATATTTACAAAGAACCACGCGAGCTTTTGAAAATGATTCCGGGGGTTGAATTTGTGGAGATGAAAGACGCTGATGCATGCTGCGGAGGTGCGGGTACATTTTCTTATACCCATCATGAGCTGTCGAGAAAGGTTGGAGCGCGCAAGGCTGAGAATATCAGAAATACCGGCGCTGAATTTGCAGCTACACCTTGTCCCTCGTGCACAATGCAGCTAAATGACCTTCTTAATAATGAAGGGATGAAAGTGCGCACCATACATCCTGTGCAGATACTTTATATGGCGTATGATAAAACCGGTTCGAAAGGTAAAATTCAGCAGCCCCGTCCTTCCGAGGAAGTTGATGTTTAAAAAGATTTTATATGTATAGTATTTCCGGGAAAGCGTAATAATATATAGACCGGCTTATTCACAAATTTTAATTGTTCTCATATGGAGTAAATGAAAAATATCACAAGTAGTAGAGGTTTTATTCATCAAACCCTTAAAGTGAAAAACCGACTGATTCGCGTCATCACGGTCAATAATATTTTTATCCTTAGTATGAGTTAACAGGTTGTTAATCTTTTCATTATTTACTTCTATTAAATATTTTTATGAACTAATCGGATTTATATCCTTGAACTTATAACATTGAATTATATCCGGGGGATTTATGAATATCAAACCTCTTATGCTTAAAAGTATTTCTGTTCTATTGTGTATTGCGCTCAGCGTTATAATGCTCGCCGGTTGTGCTGCCACTGCTCCTAAAAAGAAAGCGACCAGAGAGAGTGCGGCTCAAAAAAGAAAGGCCATGGACTTTTTTCTTGAGGGAAAAGTGGCGAGCGCAAAAAAAGAATATTCAAAGGCAATTACATCGTATATTGAAGCGCTGCAGTATGATCCTGATTCCGATGAGATTTTAATTGCGCTTGCTACCGCTTTTTTGAGAGAGAAGAAAATTCTTTCTGCCCTGCATTTTACCAGGTTGGCTGTACAGAAGAATCCCGGGAATCCGAAATCCTGGCGCCTTCTTCACCAGCTTGAACAGCATGTGGGAGAAACCGCCAGAGCTGCTGAAGCCATAAAAATGTATATCTCACTCAGCCCTGAAGTTAGCTTTCCGGACTATATAAGACTTGCGTTGTATTATTTTGATCTTGATAATGTGAAAGAGGCTAAAAAGCTTCTTTTCACGTTAATTAAAGGTGAAAAAACAACTGCAGAGGACATGGGAGATGTCGCAGGTCTACTGGCCGAAAAAGGCTACACGGAGGATGCGTTAAAAATTTATGAACGCATGGTGAAACAAGATCCGCTGTATGCCGAGGTATGGATTTACATCGCCAGGATTTATGAAAAGAAGAGACGATGGGAAGATGCTAAAAATGCCTATTTGAAGGGGCTAGAAAAAAATCCTGAGAGCATACGCCTTATGGTGGCTATCGGTAATTATTATCTTGGTGAAAATGACTGGGACTACGCTATAACATATTTCGAAAATGCTGCTGCCGCTGGTTTAAAGGAGGCTGATGCGTCGGGAATTGAGTATAACAAAATTCGTAAAACTTTGTGCGCCCTGTATTTTTATGCGGGAAGAGATGCTGATGCCCGTGCTGTACTTGAAAGATTTAAAAATGATGGCCATGACGATTCAATGCTGTACTTTTCACTTGGGAAAGCGATGAATTTTCTCGAAAGGTATGAAGAAGCAGTAGAATATTATCATAAAGGTCTCGAGCGTGCGGAAGAGGATATACTTGAAAATATTTTGGTAAGCGCGCTCAAGGGCTATGCAGGTGCGCTGATTAAACTCGAGAGGAATGAAGAAGCTCTGGAGCTTGTGCATGACGTTGCCGGTTCACTCATTCAGGATGGAGAAACATTGAAGGTTCTCGAGGCTTCGATATTCATGGATATGGGGCTTTATGATGATGCCATCGCGATTTACGAATGGCTTTTGCCATTAGATCCGCAAAATATCCGGTATTTACTGAGGCTCGGGCAGATATATTCCGAGGCGGAGGAGTATAAAAAAGCCGAAGAAACAATTCTGAAAATTCGTGAAATCGATCCGGAGAATATCGGATATCTTACTCAACTCAGCCTGGTATATGATCTCTCAGATCAGATAAAAAAAGCTGAGAAAGCGCTACTTAAAGTGCTCGATATTGATCCTGATAATGCTCTTACTCTTAATAATCTTGCGTACATGTATATCGAGCGTGATATGAAACTTTCAAAAGCAATAAAGATGGTTATACGTGCTCTCGAAATTCAACCTCAAAACGGTGCTTATCACGATACTCTTGGCTGGGGTTATTATAAGAAAGGTAAGTACAGTAAAGCAAAAGAGCACATTGAAAAAGCGCTTAAGTGGGAAGATACCGATGGTAAGGGAATAATTTATGATCATTACGGTGATATATGCGCTAAACTGGATTTGAAGAAGGAAGCCATTGATGCCTATCGAAAGGCGATTGAAATGGATGAGGACATAAATAGAATACAGCCGAAACTGGATAAACTGCTCAAGTGAGATACCTGGCACAAGGCTCAAGGGATAAGTACGGACGAACAGCCGTTCGCCCGTACTTCATTATAAAAAGGGCAGCCTTTGCGTCTTATGCATGTATCATTCTGGTAATACATGGATGTGCGCTGAAACCCTCCCCTGGAATTCCCGTCGATATTACCGCTCATCAGGTACTTGCCGCTGTCAATAAACAATCAGCGCTGATACAGGACTTTTCAACCGCAGCTTTTATGGAGGCCAGACTGAAAGGAGAATCTTCTCAAACTGCAAATGTATCAATCAGATATGTAAAGAATGATTTTGATAAATTTAATCCCGACAGATTCAGGATTATTTTAAAGGGTTTTGCGGGAATTGCAGGCGCCGTAATAACCACCTCCGGCGATTCAATGAGTGTTTTCTATCCCTCCGACAACACATTTATCAGGATTGGACGTGACCAACAATTCTCCATGCCCGGGATTGACCTAGATTTTGACCGTATTGCATCATTTGTTACAGGAGCTATGCTCCCACCTCCTGAGGAGTGGGATACGTATCGCATATCCTTGGAGAGCAGGGACGTACGACCTGTATTGACCATGGAGAAGGATACGTCTTTACACCGTTTTATACTCGAAGGGGCGGAATTGCGTGTCATCGGCGAAGAGTTTGTGTGCGACGGTGTGATTGTCTGGACGAAAAAAGCTTCGAGGTTCCGCAGTGTTAACGGTGTTATGTTTCCGGGGAAAATCAGCATAGAAAACAGCCGTGGGTCAATCAATATGGAGTTTTCCAGATGTAAGATTAATTCCGGGCTTACTGACAGCGATCTCTCATTTATTATACCCTCTTCCGCGCAGAGGATTTTTTATTGACAGACTGCAAACGGTCATAGACCGCTAAATGCCATAGGCCGGAAAATAATGATAAAAAAGAAGCATGTTAAAAATCATACAACCCGTGAAACCGCTCTCAGCCTTCTTGCCCGGGTTGAACATGGGGGAGCGTTCGCAGACCGTGTTCTGGCGGCTCCGCAGGTTTCGAATATGGAAGAGCGTGACCGCCTGTTTATTCGCGAACTTCTCCTCGGAGTGTTGCGCTGGAAGTTACGTCTTGACCGGATTATAGAAACTTTTTATAATAAGAACCTCAATTCTCTTGATCCTGAAATATGCAATATTCTTCGCCTCGGACTGTTCCAATTGATGTTCATGGGATCGGTTCCGGATTGGGCGGCGGTCAATGAAAGTGTTACCCTTGCACACGATCATAGGGGGGAGAGGGCTGCAGGACTCGTCAATGCCATACTCAGGCGATTCAGCAGAGAAGGGGAGCCGCCTTTTCCCGATGAACCTAGTGAGCGGCTTTCATTTGAAACCTCCCATCCGCTGTGGCTGTGG